>JBQCFO010000155.1:0-2855 GCA_051959055.1 Ginsengibacter sp.
AAAATCAAAGATTGTACATTCTCCTGTTTACACCGACACTCCAGACGATTTTATCAGCCTATTCCGAGGAATAAAAACTTTAGACACGACAGAAAGAATAACATTAGCTCAAGACATCGCTAACATCTTTACTGCTATAACTTACAAAGGACACATAGGCAGACTTCTCAATCTCAAGAAAAAAGATGTTGTTTCCTTTGAGCTATGGCATGATGATTTAAGTTGGAGAATTTACAACTTCCACTTTAACAATGATGGTAAGCTGACACAAATCAAAATTGACACAGGGGTTGGACGTGGAGAGATAAATTCAAACTATGTAAGACTGTAAACAACTGCCTATAACATTGCATTGGCGCATATGGCGGGGCGAAGAATAAATCATCGGCAATAAATCGCTAATCATCACCTGTTCGGTCAGACCAAATTCTATTGAGCTTTTGAATAAAATTTTTACATTAGTTCTTTATTGGGCATCGGCTATCGGCTGGACGAATAAGAAATGCCGCCACATCGCCAATGCTTCACCGTAAGCGGCAATTCAGATCTGTCCTTTGCAAAACCAAAACAGACATGAGATATTTCTTTTTCATTGTTGTGACACTTTTCTTTACAACTTTTTGCTTTTCGCAAAAGCAACTTGCTGTCGGACAGAAGATAACGGGTGACTTTAATGGTGACGGCAAAACAGAAGATGCTTTTCTTAAAAGGACCAATCCAAAGTCAAAGATTAACAGATGGATACTTTCCTTCAGTGACAAAAGTATTGCGGCCATTCCGCTCGGTTGTTGTGATGTAATCCTCATCAATGAAGGAGATCTAAATGGCGACAAAGCATCAGAAATTTCCGTTTTTCAAGCCCCTGAGAACAGTTGTGTGTATACGTGGACGACATACAGCTTGAAAACCAGTCGGTGGACAAAATTTATTGAGCCATTCTTGATTGCTACTGACTGTGAAAATTTCAAACAAGCAGACCTGCAAAGAAGGGTTTTCAAAGAGAATGGCAAAGTTTACTACTGGGACGTTGACCCAAATGACGAAGAAAGTGAGCCGATAAAAAAGCAAGTGCTCGTTCAGTGAGAGTTGAACCGCCGCTTACATGGGTTTGGCGTCATGGCGGGGCGACAAACATAGGCTCAACTACATATTTTCAAGATAGCTGTATATCTTTATCCGGGGCTGACGAATCACGGACTACCGCCACGAACGCCAAGCCCTGTTCGTAAGCTGCTATTATGGAAACACTCAGCTACTGCATCTCTCTTAAAAATTCTTATGAAGATTTTCATTTTACTTACTATTCTTAGTGCGACAATCGTAAGCTGTAAAAATTCCACCCAGGTTGACAGAGCTAAAACATTTAATCAGTTCGATTTTTCCTATAATAACTTTTTTACAACTTGCTTCTCAATTAAATTCACACAAGAAGACACTGTTTTCATTCAACAACACTTCGCCGCTTTTTCTGACACCTTAAAAAGTGACAACCACCTATTTTGCGATATTGAGCAACACCGAAAAGCAGACGCTTGACAGCTTCATAAATAAAATAAATTTCGCTTTGTATGACACGTCCTATTACCAATCATACGAAGACGGTAATTATTATCAATTCTTTATTGCAAATGATACCTTACAAAAAACAATTTTTGTTCATAGTGACAGCATACCGAAAGAGCTAAAGGCTTTAGGATATTGGATTGTTGCGACAAAAGAAAAACTCAAACATTTCCCAATTGACACTATGGTAGTTTTTGGAAGTTTAAAGAATTTCTTACCGCCAACAGTCCCACCGCCGACAATAAAGTTTAAACCACCAAAAGTAAAATAAACAGCAGCTTACATCGCATTGGCAATAGCTGGGGCTGAGTGCATTTCACCAACTTTTTGTTCGCTATAGGGCTGCAGTTCCGGGCGGAAAATTCTCTATTGAGCTATGAATCAAAATCTCAACTATTTGTTCGTTTACTGTACTTTTGTTCCGCCTGAAAATTCATTGAATGCCCAGCCATCGCCAATGCGTAAACGTTGTATGCAAGGCAAGACACAGAACTAACAATTAAACTGACATATCAAAATGATTTGTAAATACTGCGGACAAAAAGCCGGTCTTTTTAGAAAAGTCCATAAGCAATGCCAACTTTCACACACTCTTGCTAAATACAGTATAATTGATAAAATAAAAGAATCAATAATTTCAAAAGCTGATTTTGCAAATCTTGAAACTCAAATAAAATCTGAAGCACAAAAAGGTTACATTACTCAAGACGAACTTGAAAATTTCTATAATATTGGTTTTGACAAAGCAGTTGAGACTTTTCTTGACGACGGAGTGATTTCAAGCGATGAAGAGAATAAAATTTCAAGCTTTAAAAGTCATTTTAATCTTGACCAAAACATCCTTAACAAAAATGGTTCTTTTGAAAAAGTAGCAAAAGGATTGATTCTTAATGACATTTTTCAAGGCAAACTTCCAGACAAAAGAATAACTATTGATGGTAATTCACCTTTCCTGTTAGGAAAAGATGAAACCCATATTTGGGTTTTTCAAAATGTTGAATTCTATGAACAACGAACCAGAACGACTTTTGAAGGAAGAAGCCAAGGTATCAGCGTTAAGATTGCAAAAGGCGTGTATTATCGGACGGGACAGTTCAAAGGTAATCCTGTAGTGAATACTCAAATGACGTTTATAGCGACCGGACTATTGGCATTGACAAATAAGAATTTGTATTTCGCATCTAATTCCAAAAACTTTAAGACCCCCTACAAAAAACTAATTTCCATGACGCAATATTCTGACGGAATTGGGCTTCAAAACGACGGAGTTAGTGCAAAACCACAAATTTTTA
>JBQCFO010000156.1:0-3829 GCA_051959055.1 Ginsengibacter sp.
TGATGGTACCTGTAACCGGATCAGAAGATACTACTGCACGGCTTACCGCATATAAGGTTACGGAATGTTCGGTAGTATCTCCAAATCCTTCTACCACTACTGAATTTTTATAAAAGGAAGATTTTGCTTCTTTTTTTACACCATTGATTTCATACTCTGCTCTTACATAAAGCAGGTTTTGATCTTTAGGAAGCACGTAAGAAATTTTTGCAGCCCCGCCCATATTTTCTACTACCGGGCTTTTTATTGGCCCTGGGGCGTTTTTATCCGGATCTATCGGTTTATTGGTATCTTTTTGGCATCCCGGCAAGAAATTTATAGATAGCAATAAACCAAAAAACAATAAGGTTTTTATTTGTCTCATATCATTTTATTTAAAAAGGAATCATTTATTTTTTACCATCCTGTATTTTGTACCAGATTTTTATTTACACGAAGTTCATTGAGCTGTATGGGCCATAAATAATTCCTCAGGTCAAACCGCTGGTTGAATAAGAGTGTAGGCTTATAATAAGATACCGCATCTTTTTGTGTAATATCCCATGCGCGTACAGGTCCATTTAGCTCCGTGTGGGCTATTTTCCATCTGAGGAGATCCCAGAAACGTTGGCCTTCAAACATTAACTCGATTGAGCGCTCCTGTTGGATAATAGCCCTCATTCCCTGCTTGGTCTGATATTTAGTCGGATCTTTTGAATAGGTAACATCAGACCATGATTCTTCAACGGATTTCAAACCAGCTCTCTGTCTTACAGCATTAATCCATTGGTTGGTTTTAGCGCCCGGGCCATTGAGTTCATTAAGTGCCTCAGCATACAATAGATATAAATCAGCCATGCGCATTTCGGGCCACGGATATTGTACGGTGTTACTGGTAATATTTCCATCAGCAGCTACCGTGGTTTCAATATTTACGAGTTTTTTTGCGTAATAGCCTGTAATGGAATAATTGCTCGCGCCTTGTCTCGCCGCTGTTTCACCAGCTCTGCCCTGTACGTAAAAAAGGCCTGTAGGAGCGTATGTGTTATAATTATTTACCCAATTGCCAAACCAAATGCCTCTGTCAAAACCTAAATCCGCATAGAACCTTGGTTCTCTGTCAAAATTCAATTTTACAGTTGTTTCACCCTTTGCTACATAATATTTATTGGCTTCATCGCCCGTTCTTAGCGCAAACCTGTCATTATAATCGTATGTCTTGTCTTCGGTAATAGGGATTCCATGGCTTGAATAAAATAATTCGGCCATTTTGATGGTAGGCGCGATAATGCTTTTAGGATTTGACGTGCTGGTAAATGGTGCGATATCTGCCATGGCATACCGTTGCATGTCGCCGGCACGGCTATTCGTGTTAGCCCAAATCACTTCAGGATTGTTTACTTTGTTGGTAATGGCTGTGCGAATGTCCATTTCCAGCTTGGTAGTATCATTTAAGGTATATCCGGTATTGCCTGCAAAAGTGGATAAGCCGTAACCATTAGCCTGACAAAATTCAATCGCTTCATTACATGCAGTAGCCGCCCGTTCCCATTTGTGTGCACTATAGGTTTGATCAAATAATTGCCGCCCTTTATTGTCTTTCAAACTGGCGTAAGTTGTATTTCCATTAAACAAGGGACTTGCAGCAGTTACCAGTACTTTAGCTTTTATCGCTTTTACAATGCATTTTGTAATTCTGCCAAGCTCTGCATTCTCTGTTCCTACAATTCTATCCGGCAGCATATCATTATCTGATGCTTCATCTAATAACGAAACGATATAATTGACACAGCTATCCACAGGCTCGCGATACACCTGTACCTCTTCAGGACTTGCAGAGATCGGTAAATTTTCTTTTATTAATGGGATCGGGCCATACATACGGAATAAATAAAAATGGTAGTAGGCCTTTAAGAAGATCACTTCAGCTTTCCAGCGCTCTTTTTCAAACTGATCCAGATCCGGTACTTTATCTACATTGGCTATAAAAGTATTACACTTGCGTATCGCCTGGAACAGCGCTACCCCGCGGTTGGTACCGTTCCAGAAATTGCCTAAAGGATTATCGGTATTTTGCAATCCTCTGGCGATATTATGGAAATTGGGATCGACGTCGCGGATAGGATCCATGTACCACACTTCATCGCCGGAGTTGAATGCAGGGTTATCATTGAAAGAGCCATCCAGGGGAAGATAGGAGTAGCAGGTAAACAGGTATTTCTCTGCAGAAGTGCGTAACGTGAATGCACTCTCAATCGTGGCAATACTATCAGGTACCACATCCAGATATTTTTTACAGGAAACAATTGCCGCCGATAATACAAAAGCCAGCAATATTTTTTTATTATTATTTTTCATGTTCATAATTTAAAATCCGGCATCAATGCCTATTGTGAAAGATTTTTGTATCGGGTATTTAAGGCCTTCTCCGCCCATCTCCACATCCCATAACTTGAATGCACTGAATGTAAATAAATTACTTCCGGTGAAGTAAACACGGAATCTACTCATGCCTATTTTCCTGATCGTATGGGTCGGCAAGGAGTATCCAAACTGCACTTGTTTCACCCTGAGGAATGCCCCATTGCGCATGAACCAGGTATTTGGCTGGTTATTATTCGAATTGAGGTTGTGGCTTAATCGTGGCCATAAAGCGTACAGGTTCCTGTTATCTTCTGACCAATGATTGTCGGCATATGCCTTTAATAATTGGTTGTTGAGCAATACACCGTCCGGAGCCGGATCGCCGGTTTTGTATCTGTATGAGATGAAAGGCGCTGTGGAAGCCGGATCTATCCAGAATGAAGATCGTGCTGAGCCCTGAAGGCCAAATGAGAAGTCGAAATTTTTATATGCGGAAGTAAACCAAAATCCGTAGATAATTTCCGGCGATGTTGGGAACCCGATAGGAACCATGTCATCCTGGTTGATAACACCATCTCCGTTTACGTCTCTGTATTTAATATCGCCAGCCATTGTTTTTGTGTTGCCAAAAACCTGTGTCGGCGAGCTTCTTACTTCCTCTTCATCCACAAATAGACGCTCGGCTATATATCCCCATTGCTGGTTGATGGGCTGGCCTACGCGATAGGACCACGGGTATTTATACTGCGGCTCTTCGTATGCTTTAAATTTATTGCGGGCAAAAGTAAAATTGCCCATAATTGAAATATTGAAATCCTTTGAGAAATACTGATTATAGTTTGCACTGATATCTACAGATTCAGAATGAGATTTTCCTACATTCGCCTTTGGTGTCGCTCCTTCAAGACCCATCGTATTGGGAATGGAAGCACGATCCATTAAAATATTATAGCGCTCTTCTGTAAAATATTCAGCAGTGATATCAACTTTTCCAAACAAGGTAGTCTCAAGTCCGAAAGTTGAGTTTCTGGCAGTTTCCCAGGTGATAGCCGTATTATCATATCGTGCTACAGAAATACCCGGCCTTGAATATCCCCCGTCTGTTCCAAAACTGGCGCCATAAGTTGCATCATTCATGTTGATATTAGACAAATAAAAGAATCGATCACTTGCACTGCCAATGGCATCATTTCCTACCAGGCCGTAATTGCCTCTGATTCTCATTTTGGTAAAAATATTTTTTAGGGGATCAAAGAAAGATTCATTGGAGACAGACCATGCTATTCCTACGGATGGGAAGAATCCGAACCGCTGGTCTTTATAGAATCTTTCCGAACCGTTGTATGCAAAATTTGATTCGATGAAATATTTGTTATCATACGAATAAGTTGCTCTTCCGCCCAAAGTGATATTCCTGGAAGGCAAGGATCTTTGCAAGGTGCTTTCGTTGCCACTTACATCGTTTTGCAGCATCATTATCGCCATT
>JBQCFO010000157.1:0-6516 GCA_051959055.1 Ginsengibacter sp.
CTTGATTTTATTGATGATGTAACTGGTCCGTTGGGTATCAAAAATACGATTGGATATGTTCATAAAATTTTGGAAGAAGGGACCGGAGCAGACAGGCAATTAAAAGTCTTTGAAGAAACACAAAGTTTGCCGGCGGTAGTAGATTATATTCATGAACAATTTTTAAATGGATTGTAATAACCGCATCCACACCCGAATATATTGCTTAATGCAAAATATCGGAACAAACCTTCACCACAATTTAAAAAATAAAATAAAATTAAGCTACTATTATTATCCTGTCAGTTTCTTACATGATGCTTTCCTATCAGCATAAATTTTTTACTTTGTTCAATCGCATCCATTACTTTTTCTAAAATTTCCTCAATCGGTTCATCATAGGTAAGTTGAAGAGGTTCTTTAAATTGAACAGAAAGTAATGATCCTTTCTTTTTAAATTTCAATCCTTTTTTATTAAAAGCACGCCAGAACCCATTAATCACTACAGGTACAACAATCGGTTTATTATGCTTGATGATAAATGCGGTTCCTTTTCTTCCGGGAGCAAAAGGTTTGGTAGTTCCCTGTGGAAATGTAATGACCCAATTATTTTCCAATGCTTTGGAAATATTTCTTGTATCGCCTGTTTCTAATCCACGCCTTATTTCTTTTCCTTCAGACACCCAGGTTCTTTTTACCGTAATAGCACCACCCCATGTAAAAAACCGGCTTAACCAACTCTTTTTCATTGTTTCAGCTGCCGCTACAAAATATACTCTTGTAAAAGGATTTAATAAATAAAACGGAATGCCTAATTTATTTTCTTTACCCCATTTTACCGCACAAAAAATATGAAGAAAAGTAATGACATCTGCAAAATAAGTCTGGTGGTTGCTTACAAATAATACATTTTTTTTGGGAAGGTTTTTAATATTTTCTGTGCCGGTAATTTTTAATTTATTAACCCACACAAGACCCGGATAAGTTATGACACCGATAATAAAATAAACGATTGATTTTATAAGATGTGTTTGTTGTAAACTTTTAAGCCAACGCTTCATGAATAAATTTTTAAGCCTTCAAATCGGGTTGCAATTTACCTATAAATATTAAACAACTATATGCCATCTGTTGTTTGTTGGCATGAATTTTATGGGTGATTTTATCAAAAAAAAACTATGAAAAAAATTATTGGAATTGCTATAATTGCCTTGTCATTTTGTTCAGTTAAATCAATCGCTCAAATCCAAAGGGGCAATGTAATGGTGGGCGGAGATTTGGCTAGCTTAAACTTTGGAAGTGGTGGCTACTTTAATGTAAACATTGATCCTAAAGCTGCATTTTTTATAAGAGACAATGTAGCCCTGGGAGCTTATGTACTATTTGACCTCACTACTGCTAAAGATCAAAGCACTGTAACCAATTATGGAGTTGGAGCGTTGGCCAGGTATTATGTTAATGATCCAAAAACAAATGTGCTAAAACACGGCCGTTTATTTTTTGAAGGGAACGTAGGAATTCAGGGTACCAACACCCACAGCACAAGTACAAATGGATTAGGTTTAGGTATAGGGCCCGGATATGCATATTTTATTACACCAAACATTGGATTAGAGGCTTTGCTGAAATATAATGGTATAGTAGGCTTTGGAAGCCAGGCTTACAGCAGTACAGTGAATTTGAATTTTGGTTTCCAAATCTATCTCGGAGGAAAAAGAGTAAGGGCAATAACTAATGAAGTAAAATAACAGAAATATTTCCTTTAATCAATTAAAGTGTAGAAGCGATTCTATACTTTTTTTATTTTTAATGAATTCGTACATCTTTTTACTTGTTTTTCTCTTCATGAATCACTCATTGATATGGCGTTTCATCGTATATTTTCTTACCTTTGCACTCCCAAAATAAAAATTTGGGAATTTTCAATTTGTACAATCATTTTTAATTAAAATGCTGATAAGCGGGATCCGCTAAAGGCGGATACAGCAATAACAAATTTACCTGCTAAAATATAATGAATACAGAAAACAAAGAAACAAACCAGGAACAGTCAGAAACACAGGATGTTTTGTCCGGAAATAAGCCCCAGGGCAGTATCGAAGGAGTTCCTTTTCCTGAATTTCCGGAAACAGAATCAACTGTAGCAGCTACTGAACCACAGCCAACGGATGAGCAGGTTCATGAAGAAGCACTTTCTACTGCTCATGATGATTTTGACTGGAGCATTGACAAAAGAAATGTTACTTCATACAACAAATCAGAAAGAGAAAAGTATGATGAAGTTTACGACAAAACTTTTAAACAGATCAACGACAATGAAATGGTAAATGGAACCGTAGTAGCCATGACCAAAACAGATGTGGTGATTAATATTGGTTTCAAAAGTGACGGATTAGTCGGTTTAAATGAATTCCGCGATATACCTAACCTGAAAGTTGGCGATGAAGTGGAAGTGATGGTAGCGGAAAAAGAAGATAAAGATGGCAATCTGCATTTGAGTCGTAAACAGGCGCGTACAACCCGTGCATGGGAAAGAATCGTTGATATGCACAAAACCGGTGAAATCGTTACCGGGCTTGTTACGAGCAAAACCAAAGGTGGACTTATCGTGGATGTTTTTGGAATGGAAACATTCTTACCAGGTTCTCAAATTGACGTGAAACCGGTTACAGATTACGATCAGTTTGTTGGAAAAACAATGGAATTTAAAGTGGTGAAAATCAATGAAGCCATTAAGAATGCAGTTGTTTCACACAAAGCGCTTATTGAAAGCGATATCGAACAACAACGTGCTGAAATCATCGGCAAACTTGAAAAAGGACAGGTATTGGAAGGAACCATCAAGAATATCACCGATTTCGGTGCATTCCTCGACCTTGGCGGCTTAGATGGTTTACTTTACATTACTGATATCAGTTGGGGACGTATCAATCATCCAGGTGAAGTATTGAAACTTGATCAGAAACTGAACGTGGTAGTTCTTGATTTTGATGATGATAAAAAACGCATCAGCCTTGGCTTAAAACAATTAACTCCACATCCTTGGGATACCTTGCCTGAAAATATTAAAGAAGGTGAAATCGTAAAAGGAAAAGTAGTAAACATTGAAGATTACGGCGCATTCCTGGAAATTTATCCAGGTGTGGAAGGATTGGTTCACGTAAGTGAAATTACCTGGGCAAATACTCCTATTAATGCAAAAGAATTCTTCAAATTAGGCGATGAATATGAAGCTAAAATCGTAACGCTTAGCAAAGAAGATCGTAAAATGAGTCTTTCTATCAAACAAATGACAGAAGACCCATGGAATACAATTGAAATGCAATTCCCTGCCGGAAGCAAACACAAAGGTTTGGTGAAAAACATTACGCCTTATGGTGTTTTTGTAGAACTTTCTCCCGGCATCGGCGGCATGATCCACATTAGTGATCTTAGCTGGCTGAAACGCTTCAACAACCCGAATGAATACACTAAAGTTGGCGAAACGATTGACGTAATTATCATGAGCATTGATAAAGAAAACCGCAAACTTCAATTGGGCCACAAACAAATAGAAGAAGATCCATGGAACTCTCTAGAAGAAACTTTCCCTGTTGGAAGTGTTCATGAAGGAACTGTTACCCGCCGCGACGACAAAGGCGCTACCGTTCAGCTTCCTTATGGATTGGAAGGTTTTGCTCCTGCCCGCCATCTGCGCCGTGAAGATGATAAAGTGATTGGTTTGGATGAAATTGCTCCGTTCATGGTTATTGAATTTGACCGCAACGATAAAAAAATCATTCTGAGCCACAGCCGCATTTGGGAAAAAGAAAAAGCAGATGAGAAAAATGCTCAATTGAATGAAAAAAGAGCCGATGCAGAAACCACCAAAAAAGCCGTAAAGAATATTCAAAGCAAAGTTGAAAAAACAACTTTAGGTGATTTAGGTGTTTTAGCTGACCTGAAAAAGAAAATGGACAACGAAACAAACCAGGAAGCTCCTCAATCAAAAGCAAAAGCGGAAGTGCCTGCAGAAACTGAAACAGAAGCCAAAAAAGCTTCTGCTAAAAAGAAGAAAGCAGAAGAAAAATCAGATGATGCAGAAGTAAAACCTGAAGCTCCCGTTCCACCTGCAAATGAGCCGAAGCAAATTGTAGCAGAAGCAGAAAAAGCAAGTGAAGCAAGTGATGAAGAAACCAAATCGGAAGATAACGCATAGTTAGCTTTCTTAATTTCATAAAAAATCCCGTTACAAAATTGTGGCGGGATTTTTTTATTTGTAAAATACCAGCTGACCCGCGACAACCCTGATCTGCATGAGCCCACCTCGGAATGCTAAATAGGAAAACGCTCTATTTCTTCCTTTACTGGGACCATACAAATAAGAATTTTTTTTGCAGATTTTATTCTTAAAGTTCATTTTTTACCAAAATAAATATATTAGTTTATGCTTATTTTGTCGATTATTACCAGACTCCCATTCAGGAAATAAAACAATATGAGGGAATAGAATTTAATTTTATTCCAGTTTCTGCTTATGCTTTTACGATTGGTGCAAATACATTAGTGTAGATGTAAAATGGCCGTCGCTTTCTCATCGTAAAAAAGCATATTTTATGAAAATAACGATAAATATTTACGCTTATTTCACGTTTTCGTCTAACTAAGATTTTATCAAATAAAATGAGCCATTATTCTACTTTTCATTCCAGTAAGTTTCTCTTCAAAAAATCAAAATTTTCATTATTTCTTGCTTTACTGATAAGCAAATTTTTTTTTAAAAATAATTCTGTCTTTTGAGGTAATTCTAACTAATAATTCTTCTTTTTTGCGATTCAATTATGGCATGCTATTTATGGTTTTTAAGTATAAAATCTAATCAATATGAAAGCAAAAACAATCGCCATTTTCGTTTCCGGCTTTTTTATTTCAAATTGCGTTTTTTCCCAGGATACGTCTGTAAATCAAAAACTTACACAGGACAGAACTTATGAACCCGCACCTCAGCCGAATGAATATTCCACTCCTCAACCGCATGTTTACAGAGATACCAGGTTAGGTGGCAGTTCACCACTATATAATAACTATAAAAAAAATGATTATGGCGCCGGGTCTATAACCACGAATCCGAATAAAGGAAGTGGCAGCACTTTTACCCAACCGTATCCTACCACCAATTTATCACAAAAAAGCCCTATTTATCGCGATACCAGATTGGGAAGCAGTTCTCCATTATATAATACCTATGAAAAAAATGATTATGGAGCCGGGGCAATTACTACAAATCCGAATAAAAGCGGAGGCGGAAGTTTTACATCTCCTGCTGATACTGGAAGTGGAACATCACAACCCGATAGCGTTCAAAACAATCATAACAGCTTAACTACAAGTCCGAATAAACATTAGGAAATAAAACGATTTTATTGCAATTGCATTTCAAACATTTTTGGCCAGTCTTTGCCTGTAATGTATAATTTTTTAGTCGTACTATCATAAGCAATCCCGTTTAAAACGGCATCCCCAGCCATTTTTACACCTGGGTCATACTGCTGAAGCAACCCGGTAAGGTCCATTTTGCCAACTACATAACCATTGGCAGTATCTATTTTTACAATATCATTTGTAAGCCATCTGTTTGCAAAAATGTAACCGTTTATCAGTTCAAGTTCATTCAGGCTATCCACTTCTCCCCTGTTGTCGGCTACGGTAAGAATTTTATTGATTTTCATTTCCTTTTTGTTTTCATCGGGCTGCACAAAATACAAGTGAGAACTGCCATCGCTGATAATGATATTTGTTCCATCGTTGGTAGCGCCCCATCCCTGCCGGTTCCATCTCAGGGAATCTATCGGATGAGAAATATCATTCAGATTATACACAAATATTTTATTGTTTTGCCAGGTAAGCTGATAAATTTTATTTTTAAAAATCGTAATCCCTTCACCAAAAACGGAAGTATCGGGAATCAGGTAATTTTTTTCAACCTGCCCTGTTTTTATATCGACAATCCGCAAATTGGATGTTCCCCATTCCCCTGTGCCTTCGTATAGCTTACCTTTATAAAATTCAAGTCCCTGAGTATAAGCTTTCGGATCGTGAGGATAGACTGCATTTACTTTATACATGATAGCGGCTGGCGGAGGTATATTATTTACCTTAGGCTGAGGAAGCGAATTATCGTAAGAGGGAGAAGAATTATTACACGAAAAAACAAATAAAAGAGATATGCCGGCGAGAAATTTGTAAATCATCATTTGGAATATAAAATGTAAAAATAACAAACAGACCGTTTTAAATACATGTTTTAAAAATAAACGCTTAAAAATTTTAAACTTCGAGAAATTTACTCTTTATTTGTGTGCGAAACCTCTGTTACCTTTAGTAGCATTTAATCCTTTTTTTATTGTTTAAAAGCGCAGTTGTTTCTGATCAATTTTCCCATTATCCTTGTAGAACAACCTACGCCATCCCTATGTAATCCCGCTATTGTTCATCTGCTCAGCAAAAAGTGAGTTTTTACAAGGGAATACATGAAATTTTTTCTTACAATTGTTAGTT
>JBQCFO010000158.1:0-6489 GCA_051959055.1 Ginsengibacter sp.
GCAGGTTTTACCGTTATTAACGTATTTCCCGTTTGTATAAATTTCCAGGCGCCTTGCATACTAAAATAAGCACCTGCAATAAAAAAAATTATTCCTCCTGTTTTTACTCCATCGTGATTGAAAAAAGAATTATTGACTGGAATTATTTTTTGAAGAAAATAAGCAATAAAAAACATCAGGAGATAAATAAATGGAGGAGGAATATAAACTCCCGGATGGTCTTTTTTCATTTTTTAATATTTTTTTTGAAATTATTAAATCAAGAAAAAGAAATAAGATGGAGAAAATCTTATCTGATTTACCAAAACAAGAATCTGCAATATTTCTTCGTTTACTGCATCGGTTCCTCATTTACCTTTTTTCAAATTTTCAAATTAATCAAACTTCTCCCTCCACTTCAGCATGCCACCGGTAAGGTTTTTTACATTGCTAAAACCAAGCTGTTCCAAAATCAGAGCAGCCTGTCCGCTTCTGTTACCGCTGCGACAATAACAAATCACTTCTTCATCCCTTAAATTATCCAGTTCTTCAGTTTGCATGTTTTGAATCTTTCCTAAAGGAAATGCAATGCCGCCGATATTAAATTCTGCGGTTTCTTCAGGCTGACGCACATCTACGAGATGCAATTTTTCTCCGGCATCCAGTCTATCTTTCACTTCTTCAACAGAAATATTTGTCATAAGTTTTTATTTTATCAAATGTAAAGAATCTGATTTTAAACTATCAATTACCGGTCTTTCTACCTGTATCCAAATGTCCATTGTTTGTCCTGGCTGGATATATGCAGGCGTACTTCCATAAGTAAATACATCAGGGTTTTGCTTAAAAATAAATGCATTTGCTGTATCTGTAACGTTTCCTGAAGTCAGAATGGCAGCAAGAATGATTCCTTTATCTTTCAAAAGCGCTTTTGCATCTGCTACGGTCATTCCGGTAAGGTCAGGCACCGGAATTTTTTGTGCTTCCAGTCCGGCACCAATCACTAAATCCACAGTAGAGCCCCATCTTATTTTTGAACCGGCAGTGATTTTTTTGCCTTGGTAGTTTTGCTCTAAAACAGAACCTTTCATAAAGTCTGCGCGCATGGTCGTATCCCCCAGTTTCAAATGATTTTTGAATAATTTATCCAGGGCAAACCGGTAACTCAACCCCTCCAGATGTGGCATTTCAATCATTGGAAGTGTGGTAGGGTTTACATTCAAAAAAACAGTGCGGTTTACTTTTACGGTCGCGTCTGCATCCGGCAATTGTTTTTTTACCGTATTCAGCGGCATGCTATCGTTATACAATGAATCGGTAATCACCACATCAAATCCTTCTTTTTCTAAAAGGCTCACTGCATCATCTACATTTTTTCCGGTCACAGAAGGGACTTTTAAATACTCTCCGTGATGCGTGAGCAAACCAAGGGATTCAAAAAATAAAAAAGCGACCAGGAAAACCAAAACGATGGCTACCAGCACGTTTACAAAAAAACTTTGTCTTGCAATAAATTTAAACACGTTAAAATAATAAGTGAAAAAATAAGTGCTGCAATTTAATAAAATTATGCAGGCAAACATTCCTCTATCAGCGCTGTATAGAAATCCATCAAGGTCCACCCCATCGCCGTTACCTGCTGCGGCACCAGGCTTGCAGCAGTTTGCCCAGGTACGGTGTTTATTTCCAGCATATAAGGCTCGCCGGTTTCTTCGTTGTATATAAAATCAATCCTGACGATACCCCGGCAATTAAAAATTTGATAAATTTTTACTGCTTCCGATTTTATCTGCTGCGCAATGCTTTCATTCACTTTTGCAGGCGTAATTTCTTCACTTGCACCGTGATATTTTGCTTCATAATCAAAAAAATCTTTTTTAGAAATTACTTCTGTAATCGGCAATGGAATGATTTTTCCTTTCGATTGAAAAACGCCAATCGTAAATTCTCGCCCTTTAATAAATTCTTCTACCAAAACCTGTTCATCTTCTTTGAACGCTTTTTCAACCGCTGTACCCAATTCTTCCGAAGATGAATTGACTTTGCTCATTCCAATGCTGGAGCCGCCGTTGTTCGGTTTTACAAAGACCGGAAACTTCAAATTTTCAACGATTTCATTTTCGTTTTTGAAGTTACTTTTAAACAATAAAATCGATTTGGCCACTTTTATTCCAGCAAAAGAAGCCACTGCAACGGTATATCTTTTATTAAAAGTAAGCGCAGAAGTAGCGCAATCACAGGAAGTGTATGGCAGATTCAAAATATCAAAATATCCCTGCAGTTTTCCGTCTTCACCGGGCGTACCATGAATGCCAATTAAAACCGCATCGAAAAGTATTTTTTCTCCATTAACTGTTATGGAAAAATCATTTTTATCCACTTCTTTTCTTTCTTCTCCATCCTGATAAAACCAGCCTTTTGGAGTGATGTCAATTTTATAAGAATCAAATTTTTGAGGGTCGATATTTTTCTCAATTGTTTTTGCAGATTGATAAGATATTTCGGCTTCGCCGGAATATCCTCCGGTAACAAAAGCAATTTTGGGTTTCATAAAAGAGTAGAATTTGTTTTTTGTAAAATAAAGGCAATTTTTAAAAATAAGGGGATATTTCTGATAAACGATTCTCTAATTGTGAAATAACAGGATTGACAAGAAGGAAAAATAGAAACTTGAATTATTTGTTGCTTGGCTGAAGATTTTTTAATTAACAAAATTCTGCTTCTTTAACGTTTCTATACATAACGAATCGACTCCAAATAAAACTGCCCTCTTTTTAGAAGGCAGTCCTTTGTTTTTCAAAATGCAAAAATCGTATTCTACTCGATAATTATTTTTTGAGATGTTGTTTTATTGTTTCTTTCCATTTTTAAAAGATAAACCCCGGTTTTAACACCAGCAATATTTAACTTATAATTCGAAGATTTCATCTCGTTGAAATTCCATTCTTTTATCAAAGCTCCGGTATTGAAATCATAGAGATACAATTTGGTAATTCCGCTCGTGGTTGCAGAAAGTTGCTTTTGCGTATTTGCCATTTTTCCTGTTGTATCCACCACTTCTGTTATCCCCACATTTATATTATTTGATGCGGGATTGGGTGACACAACCAGGTAATAGTAAGATGATTGAATAAAAGTACGGGTAGCATTTATCGAACCACAGACGCTATTACCTGCAATGTAAACACTAACTTGCTGGCCACTTGAAATAGTAAAATTGACTCCACCCGGATAAGAATAAAAACCTGTGCCGGAAGGTGAGCCACTGGTTAGATTTGCGCTAATGTTACTAACTCCCGGCCACTGATATTGTGCAAAGATGTTTCCAGCCGGGACAAAATTTACAGTTTGCAACGAATAGGTATTGGATGCAGTGCTGTATGTGCCTGTGAGTGGAGCATTTCCGATTTGAATGTTTTTATTCAGGGTAATATTTGAGCCACCACAAAGATTTGAAACAACTGCTGTTAATGTAACTGTTCCATATCCGGTTTGAGACAATGAGGTTGTTGTACAGGAAAAACAACTTAGATTGGCAATACCTGTTGTGGGTGAAATACTCCATTCCACTGACGCATTGCAGGGCAAATTGTCAATGAAATAATTACTTGAACCAGTACAAAAAGAACTGTTACCATTTATGGATAATGACGGTGGTGTAATAGATACGGAACTTGTGTTTGTATTGTAGCTGTTTCCGCTTGCGGTAACCGTTGCAGAAATATTTTTTTGTACTGAGCCGCATACCGGCGTAAGAGTTAAGGTATTTACAGTGCCTGTTGAATACGTTGCCGGTGCTGCGCTACCGTCAGGAAGTTTCCAGCCGTTTGGAGTTGCCCCAAGATTCCAGGTATAGTTGGTAATTCCTGTTATGCCTCCGGGATTATTAACCGTAAATGTAACTGGAGAAGTTGTACCACAGGTGAAAGGTACTGAGGGTGGAGTTATATCGAAAGAAGGGGCGGGGGCAGTTTTTGTAATAACAATCTTACTTATTGAAAAAGCATCTATTGTTTGAGAAGGAATACCGCCAGTTGCCCAAATGACAAGGTAAGTTGGAAGTCCACTAGGGACATAAAATTGTGGTATTGCATACGTTTTGCTATTATTAGTACCCGTCAAATCGGCCTGGCCGTAACCTGTTGCATTATAATTAGGCACATTTGCATCCCTGTTGACAAGAATTAGTAGATGAGGTTGCAAATGCATTTAAATTTGAAACGACAGAAGTTTTTAAATGCATAGAATTATTGCCGGAAGCAGTAATTGATATATCATAATTATAACCGGAACTAAAATTATAAGAAATTACATATGCTGTTCCAGTATATGGAGTTGCATTATCTGAGACTGACAGTAAAATTCCAGAAGTTGAATTAAAAAGTACTCCACCCGCATGAGATGAATGAGTTACTCCATTGATTGATACGTTTGGGCTGAAAACATTACAAGCTGTAGTGCTAAGACCACTTGTTAAATAATTTATTGTTGTAGTTTGTGAAAAGGCAATTGTGTTGAATGTCATAATTGCAAAAAAGAAAACGAATTTTTTAATTATAAATAATAAATTATACATGAGATGTAATTTAAGATTGTGATTATTTATTTGTCTTTCTCTAAATGAATTTGAAAACCAGGAAATTTAATGTTCATTATTCTGTAAAATAGCAGTGAAATAATAAAGACAACACAATTATGACTTTCGCTGCATCTGTTAAACCCTCTTTGGATTATATTTATCCCATTCAATCCAAAAAAAAAGAGAATCATGCAAAAAAACATAACCGTGTATTTTGATAAAGAAGGGGATTTGTTAGAGGTATTATTTGAAAAAGCAGAAGGTTTTTTCAAAGAGACAGAAAATGATTTGATAATGGAAAAAGTTTCAAACGATAACCGGGTTATCGGTTTTTCAATTCTTAATGTTTCCAAAATCACTTCCAAAAAGCCTGTGGAAGTTGAACTGGATGCTATATAACTTCTCCTACTTCTTCCCTTTAGATTTCATATTTACATTATCCAAAAGCTGCGTTACGCTTTGGTTTAAAATGTCATATTTTTTCTGAAAAAATTCCTTCATTTTATCTGCCGGAAGTTGCAAGTTATAAGTTGCGCCGGTAGAAAGTGCGTTGTTGAAATTTGGATTATACCGATTAAAATCTGCGATATCCATATCCACATTTTTTGCAATTATCTCTGCAATATACCGGCCCGAAACCTGCGTAGAATCTACATCTTTCTTTTCGTCTGCGGTGAGGTGAGCTGCGATGAGACTGCTGTCATTGCCAGAAAGGCTCGAATAATTAAATTTAGAATCTGCCGGATTTCCATCCTTGTTCCCGGTTTCCATGATATAATGCGTCGCAATAAATTTCTTTACATGATTCCTCGATTCTTCAGGTAAATAATATTGCAAATCCCAGAAATTTCGGCTGCCACTTTTTTTTAATGGCATTATAAACTCTTCCCGGTCCACCGTTATATGCAGCAATCACCAAAAGCCAATCGTGAAGATCTTTGTACAAGGTCAATAAATATTTTGCCGCTGCATTAGTGCTTTTAAAATAATCGGTTCGGTCGTCTTCGTTTGAATTTACTTTAAGGCCATATTGCGTTGCAGTATAATCCATAAACTGCCATGGACCGCGGGCGCCAGCTACCGAAAGTGCATTCGATTTTAAATCGCTTTCAATCACCGCAAGATATTTCAGTTCTTTTGGCAAACCGTATTGAACAAGAATCCCGTCAATAAAATTAAAATATGGCTTGCCTGTTTTCCGCAGATTTAATAAATAATTCTGATGTGCTTTCAGGTAATCCTGCATGTAGTTTTCTGCATAAGGATTTACCTGCGAAGCATAAGGCATGGAAGAATTGTAAGAGTAATTTTTAAACAAATCCTTGAAACCATATTTCGTAACCTCACTCAGATATTCTGTCTTTTTTTTAGCCGGTTTAGCAGCGACAATCACCTCATCAATCACCTTGTTTTCTATCTTGCTTGAGGTATCTATTTTTCCATTTCGGATTGCAGTGTCAATAGCTGATTGCAAATTAAGGTCGCTATTTGCCATTACAAACACCGGCGACAGCAGCATTAAAATTAAAAATAAAAGTGGCGATTTTTTCATTCGCTAATAACGTTTGTACTTCTTTAAAAGCAGGTCTGAAAATTCCAGTAAAGTTACTTCATTATGCTTGTTGGTAAGCACCTGCACGCCAAAAGGCATTCCGTTCGAATGTTGAAAAAGCGGTAAAGAAATTCCCGGAATTCCGGTAAGATTTGCAAAAACGGTATAAATATCAGCGAGATACGCAGCAATGGGGTCCTTTTTCATACTTCCAGCTTCAAATGCTGTTGTTGGAACGGTTGGCAAAAGAACTGCGTCAAAATTGTTAAAAATTTCTGTTGTCTGCAAAGACAATAAATTGCGCACTTGTTGGGCTTTGGTAAAATAAGCGTCATAATATCCCTCACTCAAAACAAAAGTGCCAAGCAGGATTCTTTTT
>JBQCFO010000159.1:0-5992 GCA_051959055.1 Ginsengibacter sp.
TGCTTTGCTTAAGGAAATGAAATTTACCAACTATCATTTGCTCAATTTGCCTCATAATATTAGAACTGATTGGATTTCCAAAGGATATCCACAGGTATCAGAATAAAAAAGAAGGAAAATAAATGAATGACATAAAAAAAATCGCCGTCCTGTCTTTTGCTATATTTTTTACCTCCCAGGTTTTTGCCCAAAGTGATGATATACCCGATTCAAGAAGAAAAACGGAATCATTTGCGCGATTTCATAACAACGAAATCCGCGCTGAACTTGCCACTTTTACACTCGCAGGCGTTGGGGAAGGCGCACCCACAACACCGCTCACCAAAGTAACCTTTACTTCTTTAGGAAAAGATTCAATCGTTATTGAAGGCAGCGGCATAAAAGCCAAAGTAAAAACTGCGCCCTTTGATCCAACAAAGCATAAGCTGAATTATGATGATAAAACCCTGGTCAGAATTGACAGAAGACCTTATTATGGTGGCGCCTATGGAAAAATTCCCAAAACGGAAATCAGCAGCGTGATGTTGATCATTCGTGGCGATACCATTGATATTCCGGCAACAGCCTACAACGATTTATATAATTTAAATTTTACCTACCTGGATAAAGGGATAGAACGTACTACTGATGCGGTATATATTACCGTATCAGGCACGAGGGTTTATCTTTACTTGTATTCCAGGGACCAGGTTGGCAGCTCTGAAGTAACATGGATTATCCAGGACAGAAGATACCTGCGGCGGGTTTTAGATTATGACATCATGTAGAGATTCCATCGCGATGACGCGCTGATTTTCCCCGAATCGTTTTTGTGTAATTTTTTTATTAGAATAAAAATCTTCGTTATTTAATATTTTACTGTTATAGATAAATAAAAAGGCACTTATGATTTTACTCATAAATGCCCTTAATAGCATTTTTTAAAAAGACTTTTTATTTGGTATTGGTTGAATCATTTGCCGGCGGATGACCAATCAAATCCATAAACTGGTCAAGTTTTGGTGTGATAATAATCTCTGTGCGGCGGTTTTGTGATTTGCCGTCCGGAGTAGCGTTGCTGGCAATTGGATTGTATTCGCCGCGGCCACCTGCTGTCATTCGTTTTGGATCCACACCAAAGGTGTTTTGCAAGGCCTGCACTACAGAGGAGGCTCTTAAGGTGCTCAAATCCCAGTTGTTGCGGATGTTGGTTTTTGAAATGGGTACATTATCGGTGTTTCCTTCTATCAGCACATCATAATCTTTATAATCGGTGATGATTTTTGCAATTTTCGCAAGCGTAGCATTGGCCCTGTCTGAAATTTCATAGCTTCCGGACTTATAAAGCATGTTGTCTGAAAGAGAGATGTAGACTACGCCTTTCAGCACTTTTACATCTACGTCCTGCATTTCATCTTTACTGAGCGACCTTGTAAGGTTATTGGTGAGCACCATATTCAATGAATCACTTTTGCTTTTTGAAGCGATTAGTTCCTGTATGTATTTATTGGATGAATTGATCTCATCTACGAGTTTCGAAACATTTACATTTCCCTGGCTGGCAGAGGTAAGGCATTTGTCTAATGCAGCCTGGAGCGATTTAACATGCTCAAGTTCGGCATTGATTCGATCCTGCAATCCGGAAATCTGAACAGTAGCCCTGTCTAAATTGCTTTTACATTGTTCGCCATCCCTAGTGAGCTGGCTGTTAGTCGCCTGCAGACTGTTATAGCTTGCCTGCAATGCATTAAACTTTTTGGTACTTACACAACTGCTAAAAAGTAGCATCGACGCTGTGGCAGCGATTAAACTAAAATTAATTTTCACGTTTAAGAGATTTTAAATTATTGAATAAGAATTGTATTTAACAAAATTGGCGACAAGATAATGATTTTTCTGTCTTTGCCGTTGAATCAATAAGCAATACTTACCGTAACGAAAGAAATAACAATTTTTTTTCAATTAATAAATTCGGTGCATTTTCAAATGTCGCATTATTGAGATGGAAGTGGGCCGTGAGGACACCGCCCACGGCACCCGCCCGGGTTGGTCTACACCAAATCCGCGACAAATTGAAATGCACCCAAAGCGACAATATTAGCCTTTTGTAATTATCTTCATTTTCTCTATATTCTTTGACATCAATTATTTTCATAAATGACGATAAAAATAGATGAAAACGTAAGGCTTGAATTAACTGCAGAAAAACATGCGGTTGCATTGTATGATGCCGTAGATAAAAACAGGAAACATCTTTCGCAATTTTTGCCCTGGATAGAAAATATGCAATTTTTAAATGATTTTCATTATTATATAGAAAATTGTGAATTGCTGTACCGGCAGGGAAAAGAAGTAAGTTTCGTAATTATATCAAACGAAGATACGGTTGGAAGAATAGGATTACATTATATTAATATCGCAAATAAAAACGCAGCCATTGGATATTGGCTCACTGAAAATGCAGAAGGCAGAGGAATTATTACAAAATCCTGTGAAGCTCTAATTAATTACGGTTTTGAGAACCTGGATTTACACCGGATTGAGATAAAAGCAGCCGCTGAAAATTTAAGAAGCCGCGCAATACCCGAAAAATTTCATTTTACAAAAGAAGGAATTCTGCGGCAGGCAGAATGTGTAAACAATCGCTTCCTGGATATCGTTTTATATTCCCTGCTGAAAGATGAATGGAAACAATTTATTTCCCGATGATAACCGGTTCAATTGTTCTTTCAAATCAAAATCATAAAAAAAGTGTTTGAACGCTTGCAGTAAACAAAGAAATAAGCCGGAATCTTATTTTCTATTAAAGGATAATAAAGAAAGACCGCATGATTATACCAGGCAAATGCATTTGAAAAGAAAATGAACAGTAACTTTTCAAATCTCTAGAGGATGAAATGATTATAGCAACCATTTTAACCGGTTTTAAAACCCTGAAAGCCCGCCTGACTAAACGGGCAGGGGTAAAATGTCATCCCTTCGGGATTTAAAATATTCGAAATCAATATTTCTATAATCCTATCAGCCTTTCAGGCTTAAAAAAATTCATACAACACTAACGATTCACGGCAATTTGCGGCAATAGTTTATTATTCTATTCTATTATTCCCTGGTTTTATCAATGGCTAAAAGGATGAGAAAACGCTATCCGGTAATTGTTTGCTGGCATTGGCGCCCATTTTTTTCAATTCTTCGATTTTACCCACCACATTTCCCCGTCCGGTTGAGAGTTGTTTCATTGCAGTTTCATAGGTATGGTTCGCTTCGTTGATTTTTTTGCCGATGGTTTCAAAGTTATCTAAAAACAGAACAAATTTATCATACAAAGAGCCCGCCTTGTCAGCAATATCCAGCGCATTTTTATTTTGCTGTTCTACTTTCCATAAATCCGCAATGATTTTTAAAACAGCAAACAAATTGGTAGGACTAACCAACAATACCTTTTTATCATAAGCATATTTCCAAAGCAAAATGTCTGTTTTAACCGCTTCTAAAAAAGCAGGTTCTATCGGAATAAACAAAAGCACATAATTCAATGCCAGCGCGTATTTTGGATAATTCTTTTTGCACAATCCATCTATATGAGCGCGTATGCTTTTGATATGTTGGTGGAGGCAAAGCTTTTGTTCTTCGACGTTGTCACAAGCGATAAATTGATCCCAAGCTACCAGCGAAACTTTACTATCTATAATTATTTTTCGTTGATCAGGATAGCATATCGTTACGTCTGGTTGCAGGCCTGCACCATTTTCATCTTTCACGATATTTCCGGCATTGTCACGGATAAATTCCTGTACAAAATATTCTCTTCCTTTTGTAAGGCCGCTGTTTTCCAAAAGGCTTTCGAGAATCATTTCGCCCCAGTTGCCCTGCATTTTATTATTTCCTTTTAAGGCGGTTGTAAGATTATTTGCCTCATTGCTTACCTGTTGAGTCATGACGACGAGGCGCTCAATTTCTTTTGCCAATGAAAACCGCTCCTTGGATTCTTTATCATACGTTTCCTCCACTTTTTGTTTGAAAATGCCCAAATCGTTTTTCAACGGGTCTAAAATTGCTTTCATCTTTTCTTCATTGACCTCTGTAAATTTTTGAGCCTTTTCGTCCAGGATATTTTGTGCCAGATTCCTGAATTCAAATTTGAAACTTTCGCCGATGTGACCCAATTCTTCTTTTTGCTGTTCCAGTTTATCTTTCAAAAAAATAACTTCACTTTCGGCTTTGGTCGCTCTTTTCATCCACTCATCTTTTATTAACTCCAATTGCTGCTTTTCATTTGTCAACTGTGTTTGAAGGTTGTTATGCAGTTGCAATTTTTCCATCCAGGCCGCAGATTGATTTTTGATAATCGCCTGGTGAAAAAAGAAAATAACAGTACCGCAAGCAATGGCACCGGAAGCAAAAAGTAAAATATATGTAAGCATGTTTCGATTTTTTTTGATACTGATAACACAGGAGAAAACCAGATTTTAAGTGCTTTTAAAATTCGATGGTGCAAATTAGTAGCTGAATTTTAATTTTTATAAAAAAGTTTTCAATAAAATTTTTTCAATTAATCTGACTCTCCTATATTTGCACTCCTTTTGAAGGAATTCAGAACAAAATAAGGGAGCATAGCTCAGTTGGTTTAGAGCATCTGCCTTACAAGCAGAGGGTCCGCGGTTCGAACCCGTGTGCTCCCACAGAAATTTAAAAAACCTCGTCTTAATTAGCGAGGTTTTTTTATTGAGGAATTAATTTAAAAGAGTGTTCAGTTGGCTTAGAGCATCCCGATTTATAATCGGGAGGGTCCACGGTTCGAACCCGTCCCGAAAAAATCGGGGACAAGTCGTGCTCCCACAAAATGAAAGTACCACGGTTTAACCAACGCGATTTTTTTTATTCTATGCCGTTCCGTCTCAAGAAAGGTTTAATGAAATTTTTTTTCCGTTATCTGCAGCTTCATAAATAGCTTCAATAATTTTTAAATCTTTCAACGCTTCTTCTCCATCAACCGGTACTAAAGGCTTTTTATTTCTCAGAATGATATCAGCCATTTCCTCCATCTGTACTGTTTGATGCGTTACATCAGGAGCGATAAGTTCGCCTTGATTGGTACGGCCGCGAATGGGGCCATAGCCGGAGGCAGGATTTAATTCAGCAAAGCCATTTGTTCCATTAAGGAAAAACCGGTCAAGGTTGTTCATGCTGTAAGTTGAAAGACAGGAAGCCACGGCTCCTCCCGGAAATCCCAGCTGAAAAAGCATCGTTTCATCAAGGCCTTCTTTAAACTTTACCGGATCATTTTTGACGGGTTCTGCTGTTGCCCAAATGGGATCTTCACCTATCATATACCTGGATCCGTTTACGGCATAAATTCCTATATCCATCATAGAACCACCACCAGAAAGCGCTTTGTTGAGCCGCCATTGATTTGGATCGCCAATAGTAAAACCAACCAATCCCTGGAAGAATAAAATTTTACCAAAATCTCCTGCACTCCGCATCTCAATAATTTTTAGTGTATGAGGTTCAAAATGCATCCGGTACCCTACCAATAATTTTACTGATGCATTTTTACAGGCGTTAATCATTTCCTGTGCCTGCTTCGCATTGATGGCCATTGGTTTTTCACAGATTACATGCTTGCCGGCTTTTGCCACCCGTATCACTTCATCATGATGAAGGGCATTCGGTGTAATGACATAGACTGCATCGATATCTGCATTATCTTTTACCGCATCGAAATTTTCATAATTGTAGCAATTCTTATCAGGAATGCCATATTTGCTTTGCCAATTTTTAATCTTGGATGGGGTACCACTGATTACTCCTGTTAATTTTGCTTTTTTACAATTGAGCATCGCTTCTGCAACCCGTGTACCATAACTTCCAAGGCCCATAATCGCTACCCGAAGGATAGAATCGTTTTTGCCAGCTTCATGAATGGATTTGTTCATGGTAAAATGATTTTTAGTGAAAGGGAAAGTAATAGCGCCAATGCTCAACGTTTCTAAAAATGCGCGACGTGAAT
>JBQCFO010000160.1:0-2465 GCA_051959055.1 Ginsengibacter sp.
AACGATTTAACCAAACCGGTATTTGTTTCATAAATTACTTGTGGATCATTGTGACGGTTCATTGCTGCCAGATGAACAATTACATCACATTCAGACACAAATGAGTCAAGAGAATCATCATTTTCAAAGAATTCCTTTTTAAAATTAATTCTTTCAAATTCATTTGCGAATAAGCCAAGTGTATTATACAAATGTTTTCCGATAAATCCATTTTGACCGGTGATACCTATTTTTTTCATGAATGTAATTTATAATACTCGGGGAATTACAAAACTTATTGCCGGTTTTGTAAAAATAAAGGCAACCTGTTGATTTTTTTAAAATTCAATTTTATTCATACAAGAAAATCTACCATTTATACCACAAATTTTTATCAAACCTAAGGTCATCCTTAACCGACTCCTCCACAGTAAACGAAGAAAAAACCATGATTTTTGATTTGGGTTCGACCGATTGAAAACCATTGGCATACCCTCCGGGAACATACAGTATTTCCGTTTTGGAAGCAGATAAGTTATACTCTTCGAAAGGTAAATTCAAAGTAGGATTTTGCCAGTCATCGGGTTTTACCAATACAATTTTAAAACTTCCTTCCACCACATAAAACCATTTTTTTTCATTTTTATGCCCCTGCCACGCCCGTACAGTTGATGTATCAGAATGCTCAATCAGATAAAAACGTCTCACATTCTTCATGTCGAAATCATTGAAGAAAATCAACTTTCCCCTTGAATCCTCAAATTGTTCTCCTTGAATTACCACTATTTCATCCATAATTTTTAAACATTCACCCCTGAGCTTTCAACATTCAACGTCTTATCCCGGCATCTGCACCACATCTTCTCCAAAAATCTCCTTTCTTATCAACGGCAGTGTCAACAACAATTTCTTCACTCCTTCCACGTCCAATCTCTTCGTATTATGTGAATGATAGTCTTCCACTTTTGACACGTCGGTTTCGCCTTCAGAAAAATAGAGATTGTAGTTGAGATTGCGATGGTCGGCAGGTACGCGGTAAAATTCACCCATATCATCCGCTTTCGCCATTTCTTCACGCGTACAAAGTGTTTCATAGAGCTTTTCGCCGTGGCGTGTACCGATGGTTTTTATTTCATTATCTGCATTGCAAATCTCTTTTATCGCCTGCGCCAGATCGCCAATGGTAGCAGCAGGAGCTTTATTTACAAATAAATCGCCCTGGTGGCCGTTTTCAAAAGCAAACAACACCAGTTCCACCGCGTCGCTAAGCGACATCAGAAAGCGCGTCATTTTCGGATCGGTAACTGTTATCGGATTTCCTTCTTTAATCTGACGAAGAAACAATGGAATCACCGAACCTCGCGAGGCCATTACATTTCCGTAACGCGTGAGACAGATAGTAGTTTCATTTTCCGCGATATTGCGGGAAGTCGCAATGGAAACTTTTTCCATCATTGCCTTGGAGATGCCCATTGCATTGATGGGATAAGCGGCTTTATCTGTACTCAGGCAAATCACTTTTTTCACTTTGTTGGCAATGGCGGCCCGAAGTGTGTTTTGAGTGCCGATCACGTTTGTTCTTACCGCTTCCATCGGAAAAAATTCGCAAGAAGGAACCTGTTTCAATGCGGCCGCGTTGAACACATAATCCACGCCGTGCATGGCGCCTTCAATGCTGTTATAATCGCGCACATCGCCGATGTAAAATTTCAGTTTTGGATTCTTGAGCTGGTTACGCATGTCATCCTGCTTCTTCTCATCACGGCTGAAAATGCGTATTTCTTTGAAGTGGTCGGTATGAAGAAAACGGTGCAGTACTGCGTTTCCAAATGAACCGGTACCGCCGGTAATGAGAAGGGTTTTTTGTGAGAACATTATTTAGTATTGTTATTAGATGCAAGTGTTTATTTCCAAAAAAATCTGGAAAAGAAATCAATATTTTTGTTCTACACTCAAATTTAAATGTAGAGAATTATTCAATTGTTTTGAAGAAGAAGCGACTACCCACCTCGTTTCGTAATATCAAAAATACCGTTCCTGTGAGAAATATTCACCGCCACAAAATCGCAGTAGTGTAATTCTCAAATTCTTTATCTTTTGTTACAATAGTAAAATTTTCGGAAAGGCCCTGGGAAATAATGATTCTGTCAAAGGGGTCCCTATGATAAAAAGGAAGTGTAAGCAGTTTTTGCAGGTGGATAAAGGTAATTGATAGAATACCAATTTCATTATCCGATATAAAATTATTTATCTTATTAAAACCGGACTTTAGCTCTATTTTTTTAAGACTCAATTTTATTGCTATTTCCCACAGGCTTGCAGCACTGACAAAGCAGCCGTTGCGAATGTCCTTTATTGCATTGATTGACCTTTCAGGCATAGAATCATCACCATCCATAAACCAAATGAAAGCGTGCGTATCAAGAAGCAAATCCATTACATGTAATCTTTAAAATCATCCAGTGGTTCATCAAAATCATCAGAGA
>JBQCFO010000161.1:0-8818 GCA_051959055.1 Ginsengibacter sp.
CATTGTAATTGGCAATAACAATTTGCCTGAACACATTCTGATTCACCCTTGTTTTTACTTCCCTTAATTTGTATTCACCTTTTAAATGTTCAGTGCCTTTTAATTCATCAAAAAATTTATGCTCAATAGAAGTGTGTTCCAATTCGGCCAGAATTCTTTCACTTTCAAAAAGCAACGCTTCTTTGTTATTGATAAATTCTTTCCAGATTGGTTCTACTTGTTTTTTACCGCCAGGCAATCCACCGATTCCGCGTTGTTAATGATATGGATCAACGCTGGCAAAATTATTTAATCGCATGGCGATAGAGCCGGGCGTTCTGCCAATAAGATGCGCAAAATGAATTATGTCGGGATTGCCGGAGTGCAGCTTTCCAAAAGGAAGCTTTAAATAAAGATTAAGCGCTAATATTAGTTCATCTCTTGTCCAAAGGTTCTGACCACCTTTCATAAGCAGGTTATATTATTTCACAATGTAAGAAATTCTTTCAATCAATTCTTCAATTGATTGTTCTGCTGTTGGAATATCGTTCGTTTCTTCTATACCGGAGAATTCATGCCAGTCATGGTCTGTCTCATCATCCCAATCGTACTCTTTAAAATGCAGATTCCAATCTTTGGCTATAAACCAATTTTCATTAATCAAATTTTCGGTAATCGCGCCTTGTATTTTTATAGCTATCGGGACAAGGAAAACCCGATCGCTCTCCCGAACTTTCGGGATTTTTCCTTGCCTGTAGGCGCCAAAAGCCGGGGATAGGATTTGTATTTGTTCATCGCTTATTTGAATGGATGGGATAATATAATATCTGCCTGACGCACCGGAAAGCTGGAATTATTCAGCAGGTGGGGTTAAAGGTACGACCCCATGCTGTTCAGCATAAGTAATTATCTGTTCGCTTTCTGACAAATCCAGGTAGCTTAAAATATTTGAAGTTCTTAATTGCTTCCAAACATCATGTTGCTTAGGAAATATATTTCTATCAGGCTCCTTAGCAATGAAAAAATCTTTCATCGGAACGTTATTTTCATTGTAAGTTGTCTTTAGCTGTATAAACGAATTTATATGATTAGCAACTGTTGCAAGGGTAGCTTCCATGTCAACTGTTTGAACAAATACATCAATTTTATTCTTTCCGGCAAAGTCAATACGAACCGGCGTAATTAAATTACTTACCTGCTCATGAGTAATCTCTCTGTTCAAATCATAATGTTTTTTAACTTTATCTCCGTAATGAGTTTTTATATACTCAACAGGTTTGATTTTTGGCAATTCATCTTTAACATCATTGGTGATGTAATCAATATATTTCTCAAAGAGAATAGAGAAATTTTGCTTATTTGCCTCCAGATAGATTTCCTTGGGACTTGTAAAAGAAATAATATTGTTAGAATATCTGCTTAAATAAGAAATGTAGGAAGTTGAAAAGGCATTATCAGAAATACTATTTTTAAATATTTTAGACTCTTTTCTGTTTGAAGTTTTTGAGTTATCAGTTTCAATTTTCTTTTCTATACTTTCTAATATTTCCCACAGTATTTTGTAAGACGAGCCAGAAAGCAGCTCTTTTGAAATCTTTAATTTATTCTTTGAATAACTGAAATAAACTTCGTTATTATTGAACAATAACAGCCCTATTGAAATCTTCTCCGGGATTTCAGGTCTTATTAAAACAGATAATATGCTGTATTGAGTTGTCATAAAGTTCAGACTGCAAAGTATTGTAAAAACTTCAAAAAAGTATGCCAGCACTCTTCAAACCAATCATCGTTCATTAAAAATTGATTCAATTCCGCTTCTTTCTCGGGTAAATTAAAGTTCCATTCTGGTGGAATGTTTTGTAAATATCGATTTAGATTCTGCCTGCAACTCAGAGCGCAAAGGTAAAAAGATTCTTTTAGATTTTCGATATTTTTAAACTTATGGGTTTTGAATAGCTTAGAAAAGAAAGAGGAATATATCAAACTATCTTCATAAGTGATTTGAACCAATCCATTTTCAAAGTTTTGGGAGTTAAAACAAGCTTCATGGTCAATAGGGAACAACTTATATTCCTTGCCAACCAGCTTGTACAAGATATTATAGTTATTGATGTGCCTATCTTCATTGGCTACCCAAATATCAAAAAAAGCCAGCTTTAACACATCTGCTTTTAAGCCTCTTTTATTTCTTATACCAGTTAAGACATCCTCTGACATCTGGTTCAAATCAAAAGCATCCTCAAGTTTTTGGAGCCCAAAACACGCAGCATCAAATCTATTTCTCGGAATGGTTAAATCTGTGGGTATATGTTCCGGCAGCACTTGTATCAAAGCAACCGCCGCATGATTAAACTTCCATGAATCCAGAAAGGAGGCAACTAGCATTTCTTTGAATAATCTATGTGCCATGCCAACAGGGTTATGATATTTACAATAATAAAAATTCAAATCAGAGGCATGAACTATTATCGGCCTGTTTTGGGTATCAATAATGTTTCCGCGTTCTAACGCTTCTATGGATTGAAAAGTCGGCAAATTTTATTCGTCTTTACGGTTTAATGTTTATAATTATTCTGGCATTATTTGATTGCTCACGCTATATAATTGCTGCGGTATTAAATCTTAATTCAGATAGAAAGGGTCTTCTTGATTCAGTAAAAACTAATACCGAAGCTATTAAACTGTCATGACTTGTTTCATGTGTCATCTTTTATTTTTTTGGCCACATGGAATTTGCATAAAAAATTACATTAGGCGGTGATATAAGATTTCCCCAAATTTTTATGCTTCATTTCATGAAAGTTTTTCAAATCAAGCGCATAATCCCAAACCTGATCAAAAGCACTTTGGTTAAAATCTTTTTCACCCACCTTAAATTCTAAAACGAAAATGACATTCTTTATAATTAAAACGACATCAATCCTTCTTCTCATGCGAGGAATAGAATATTCAAAGAAGAGTCTTCCTTCTTTATCCTTGAGTACTTCTTTTAAGATTCTTATTTCCTGGGTCCATGCACCTTTTTGAGTAGGATCATCCGGGAGATCGCTGTTGCGGGTAATGGAACCAAATATTTCGTTGGTGGAAGCAGTGAGGAAGTTGGGGAGGGTATCTGAATAGAAGTAAGGGTTCATGTGGTTTTGGTAATTCTGCTTTATACTTTTTTTAAAAGCTTAAATGCCTCTGCTAGTTTTTCAGTGAAGTAATTATTTCACAATGTAAGAAATTCTTTCAATCAATTCTTCAATTGATTGTTTTGCTGTGGGAATATCGTGCGTTTCTTCTATACCGGAGAATTCATGCCAGTCATGGTCTGTCTCATCGTCCCAATCGTACTCTTTAAAATGCATATTGGGCAGATTCCAATCTTTGGCGATAAACCAATTTTCATCAGTAGATTTTTAAATAAGTATCGTTCAGCCCGACTGTTCGGGCCGCCGAAGGCAAGCGTTCTGACGGTCTTCTAATGGGCATTCCCGGCTCGGTGATTTTGCCTTTGATGGCTTGTTATTCCTATAAAAGCTGATTTTGAACGATAGTTATCATACTTTCAAAAGAAAATTTTCGTTTAAGTATTGTTGAAAGAATTTATTTATTATTTTCACGCTTCGATCATAACAGCCTCAATTAACACTTTGCCGAAGCCAATAGCCCTTTTCATTTTATTTATTTGCCTTCATTTTAACAGCAAGGCTCAATTAGCCACCGCAAGAATAATACAACAACAACACAGGATAGACTCGCTGATAAACCTGAGGCCATGGGATAGAATATTGCAGGGTAAAACATCGGTAGTAAAAGAAAATAAATTTGCTGATCTCAACAATCCCACTTTGAATTATCCGCGGCGCAATGAAGTTAAAAATCCGGCACGCATTTTATCGGTGCCCGTTGAAAGAATTACGGGCGCTGCCTGTAAAGATACCAGCTTAAGACTCGTATACCATAAAATGCCGGATTTGACTTACCCGAACTTTATTACCAAAACCCGGGATGGCAACATTTTAATATCCGGGATGGACTATAATTTTTCTAAAAACCAGACAACAGGCCATCTCTTAAAAGTTACACAGCAGGGAGATACCCTATGGACAAGGAGCATTTTGGGAGGCTACGCCGGCAACCGGAAATACTTCATCATTTATAAAGCTTTTGAGCTGAATGACAATACACTGCTGGTGGCCGGTGAAATGGCGGTGCCTATGCCATTCAATGGCCGGTATGATCCTGTACTAATGAGATTAACATCCACCGGAAATCTTATCTGGCATAAGACTTTTAAAACAAAAGTATGGGATGTGGATACCACGATGGGAAGAATGGATTTTACAGATTGTAAACAAGATGCAAGTGGCAATATCTATTTAGCTGGCGACATACGTAATGATGCTCTTCCCCGTGCAGGGCTTGCTGCTAAAATGGACCTGAACGGAAATGTACTATGGAGCAAAGCAATCTATACTCATTATTATCCTGAACTGACAGGCATAAACATTACCGGAAACAAGGTAGCTCTTTTAGGAAGAACTGTTACTGATAACGGTGTACTCAACTTTGGAATTGTGACGGATGCAGCCACAGGAGATACACTTTCAAGCATGTGCTTTCAATCGGCTACCAATGACTTCTGGCATTCCTTCTATGGAGATAATATGGTGAAGCTAAACAACGGCAATCTTGTTATGTATGGCAGGGGCGTTTCTGATGGAAGTAGCTTCGACCCAAGCCAATTACCTGTTCATTGTGGTCTCATTGAGTTTACACCGGATTTGCATTTTGTGCAATCTTATATTTTAAAATCACCCACGGCCAGTAATTCTTATAATACCGTTTTTAGTGTTTTTGCCGACGGAAGCGCGTCTTATACGTGGCTCAAATATTATTCAGGGTATAGTGCAGATGTTATTTATGGAAATATAAAGAACGGACAAATCCTGAAAGAGCGGGTAATACCTTATCGTGGAATAGCCACGGCATGGAGCTCTAATTTCTTACAGATGGATGATGGCGGCCAGATAGTGGTTAACCTCATAGGAGATTCAGTAGCGAATTCCAATTACGTTGAATTGATGAAGCTTCATAACAGCGATACTGCCGGCTCGTGCCTGGGAAAAGATACTTTGAGCACGATAACAGAAAAGCAATATTATTATAATACCAATATTTATATAGACAGCATCCTTACTAATGTCTTTACAGAAGAACAAAGGCCTTTCGACGGAGTTTATAATAATAATTTTGTTATTCAATCCGGTTGTAAGCAGGTAAGTTTTTGTGATTCTTTAAAGTTGTCAACACCTAAGGATACAGTCTGTGCCAACAGTCCTGTGTTGATTCATATCTCAAAAAATAAAGAATGCGGAGAACTGCCTTTATGGAATTATGACACAACTGCTTTATCTGATTTTTATAGAGTGAATGACAGCACGGTAAGTGCCACATTTAATAAAAGCTGGCAGGGAACAATAACAGCTTCGGTTACCGGATGTAATACGATTTCAGATTCTTTGCATTTTAAGGTTTTACAGGCTGCAGGCTCTTTAGATATTGGTGCTGATACAGTGATATGCCCGGGCAATACCATTTTGCTGAATGCAAAAAACGGATTTGTAAGTTATAAATGGCAGGATGGATCAACGGATTCAATCTATAAAGTAACGGCGCCGGGACGTTATTACGTTGAAGCTGCTGATCCCTGCGGTAATATCTTCAGTGATACAGTGATGGTTGCATCTCATCCCCCCATTGCATTTGATTTAGGGGCGGACACTTCTATCTGCAAAAATGATACATTAGACATTATTGCACCGGGCGGATTTCAACATTATCAGTGGACGCGCTATAACATTATTGATGATACCCTGCAAACGGCAAAGGTATTTCCATTGGTGAGCACATGGTACAAAGTAGTTGCACAACAGGCACAAGGATGTTTTGTTAGTGATTCTGTATATGTAACGGTGAATACCCTTCCGGCTGTCCATCTTGGAAATGATACCAGTTTTTGTGCGAATCAATCTTTAATACTTGATGCCGGAACAGGGTATGATACATATTTGTGGAGTAACGGGTCTTCCGGCCAGAAAATTACGGTAAGTGAGAAAGGCGGGTATTCGGTAATGGCGACCCTGAACGGTTGTACTGCGTCAGATACCCTTCATATCCTGAACGTTTATACTTTGCCTTCTTTTTCATTGGGAAATGATACGGTCTTATGTGAGAATCAACAGCTTCATTATAATTTTAATTTGCAGGGAGCAACGTATCAATGGAGTACAGGCAATACCTCAAATGCTGAAACCATACACTTGCCAGGCACCTACTGGCTGGAGGTAATGCAAAATGGTTGTGCTGCCAGCGATACGCTGAAGGTAGTGAGCCAGCCTGCACCGGTTGTAAACCTGGGCAATGACACTACATTATGCGAGGGCCAAACTTTATTGTTAAATGCCTATAATGACAACGCAAATTACCTATGGCAGGATGGAGGCACTGCTCCTTCTCAACTGGTGAAAAAACCGGGTATTTATTTTGTTACTGCAAATATTTATAATTGTGTAGCGACAGACAGTATAAATGTGGCTTATAAGGCACTGCCCCATTTTTCACTGGGTAGGGATACTTTACTATGTGAGGGTGAATCGTATGTGTTATCTCCGGTCATCAATACGAATTCTTCAATGCTTTGGCAGGATGGAAGCACAGGGCAGTCCTTTACTGTATCGAAAGAAGGAGTTTATTTTCTTGTTGCTACCAATGAATGTGGCAGTTATACAGATTCAGTTACGATTACTACAAGCTTCTGTAATATCATAATGCCAACCGGATTTACTCCTAACGGCGACGGGATAAACGATGTCTTTAAAGTGAAATATCCCTTCCCTTTAAAGGAATTCCATTTAGTGGTATATAACCGGTGGGGAAGTAAAGTTTTTGAAACGAATAAGATTAATGAGGGCTGGGATGGCCGTTTTAGAGGCGAGCCTTCCGTCCAGGGCAGTTATGTATGGATAATAAGTTTTACAGATATAAATAATAAACCAGTGCAATTAAAAGGGATTATAACCTTGCTCAGATAATCGATGCGCTTTATTAAAGTGATATGAGGTTCATGAAACGATAAGCATTATCGGGCTTGCCGGGGAGGCTTTTATCGTGGAGTTTATAACGGTATCCATTGGCGTGCAGGAATTTTCTAACGAGCATCTCGGGCTTGGTGTTTTTGCCTTTGATGGCTGCCATGTTCTTGCTGCGAATTTCTTTGGAGTGGACATCTGCCATTGGGTAAAGGTAGGTATTGCTCTTTCTTTTGCCTTGATGTATTCTTCGACGATGCTCAGAAGAAACAAAAAATATGAGCGGATTTGTTGTTGTTTTTAAAGGTGCTTATGAGATCGCTTCGCTAAGTTCAGGAAAACCCGATCGCTTCGCGCGTTTTTCCTTGCCTGCGCTCGGCAAAAGCCGGTAGATAGACATTAAAAGAAGGATGGTTATTTTCAGGAGTCGCGTTCCTGCCTTTAATTGGCTGCAATAGCTTTATTTCTTTGGAGTGGACGTCTGCCATGGGGCAAAGATAATCAGTGTTAATCTGGTTTTCATCTGGAAAAAAGAAAAGACAATCGGGGATATTGTTTGTTCACTTTACACGCAGTCAGATCTTCTGTGCCGACCGCTTTGACGTAAGAAAATAAATCTCACCTTCAAATAACATACTGCTCACGCCGCCTTAATTACTCCTCTTCAATTGTTTTTGAAATTACTGCCTGCAATTCCTCTTTATTGGGTAAATACAATTGATATTTGCTTACAAAGAGCTGAGATGAAATATTGTGCATGGCATATTTTACCAATAAATCGTCTTTCTCTTTTGCCAATACAATCCCAATCGGCGGATTGTCTCCTTCCGTATTTTCTTCGTTTTCAAAATAGCCTAAGTACATATTCATTTGACCCACATCTTCATATCCGGCTTCTTCCTTTTTTAAATCTATCAATACAAAGCATTTGAGAATCCGGTGATAAAAAACCAGATCAACATAATGATTTCTGTTGCCAAGCGTAATCCTGTATTGCCGGCCTATAAAGGCAAATCCTTTTCCAAGTTCGAGCAGGAAATGCTGTAAATGTTCAATAATGCGGCTTCTAATTCCGTTTCACTTAAATGATAAGGTTCCGGTATTTTTAAAAAATCGAGAATATAAGGTTCTCTCATTAAATCTAAAGGCTGCTGCACTACCTGTCCCTTCGTTGCCAATTGCAAAATGCCTTCTTTGTCTTTGGAGGCAGCCAAACGTAAAAAGAGAGAAGATTTTTTTTGCCTTCTCAGTTCAGGAATGGACCATTTTTCAATCAGAATCTGGTTTTGATAAAAAGATCGTTCCAGCGGATCATCTATCTTAAGTAACTCAACCAAATCCACAAGACAGTAGCAGACAAAACTATTTATCAGAATTAAAGAAAATTGGGAAACCATTTTCTACCGAGTTTTATTCCAATTACATTAAGAATTATTCTTTGCCAGAAAAAGTATTTATTAAAAAAATTGATTCGATTAGAAATAAATTCAAGACTATTTTAAATAGCTACAAGAGTAACTTTAATATTCAATACATTCAAGAGCTGGAAGCGGAAATTAAATATTACTTTGACAAATTGCTTATAGATTATCCCGTAAACCATGATATTTATATCGGCACGACGTCTCAAATCAATTCGACAATCCTCAAAAAACTTAAAGCCAATCTTGCAGACTTCAATAAAGTTGAATTACTTGGCAATTCAGATTTTACAAATTATGTCAGGGCTTTCCTATCTTATCAAATAAACCTTGAACTAAATA
>JBQCFO010000162.1:0-11376 GCA_051959055.1 Ginsengibacter sp.
ATTTGCTTCATTAAAATGTAATTTGAATAAGGAATAGAAATGGTATTTGTGAATTAAAGATAGTGGTTGGGAATTGAATTACGCATAGAATTTAGAAAAAAATATTTATGACAAGAACGTGATTTAGCTGCTTTTTAAAAACAGGAATTGTTGTTATTTCTTTGTTTGCTGTGTTCAGCCGGTAATGATTGTTTCATAAACTGATTACCTTTTATTTGTAACTTTAATTAAAATTAATTTTATGATATCCGATTATATCGAACAAAAGGCAGGTGTATTGGGTGGCAAGGCTGTAATAAAAGGGACACGAGTTGCAGTTGATCTATTTTAGAAAAAATAGGAGCAGGAGAATCGATTGAAGAGCTTTTAGAAGCGTATCCTTTTTTAAATAAAGAATCAATTCTGGCGTGCATTTCATTTGGCGCTGCTTCTGTCAGGAATGAAATATTATTAGATGTTGAATAAATTTCCTTTAATTATAGTTGATGAAAGCGTTGACCAAGGATTAGTGCTACTTTGAGGAAAACAGATTTTAATATAATATGCATACAGGAAATAATGCCGGGAACGGCAGATATAGATATTATAAAATTTGCCATCGAAAAAGAGGGCTGCATATTAACAGAAGATAAAGATTTTGGTGATGAACTTGTTTTTAAAAAATTCTTTCATAACGGTGCAATGTTCTTGCGATTGGACGGGGTTGATATAATAGAGAAAAAGCGGCTGGTGTTGGCTGCTTTAAATAACCATCGTGAAGAATTGATGAATGCATTTTCTGTATTAAGTAGAAATAAACTTCGAATTCGAAAGATATAATATTCACATAACCACACTCAATCTTAAATTTCTTTTTTGATGCAAAAGATTTTCATCCTCGCCATCGCTTCATTTACATCGCTTTTTTCTTTTTCGCAAAAAACAGATACCTGGAAAATAATTGCCAATAAAATTGACCCCAATAATTATTATGGAGAAACCGTTGCCAATGGGATGATTGGTATCGTATCATCTGCAGAACCATTGAAATGCAAAACAGTTGTACTGAATGGAGCCTATGACCAATATGGTCGTGGAATGGTGAGCAATTTTTTGAAAAGCTTCAATTTGGTGGATATGAATCTAGATATTAATGATCATCGGATTGATGCCGAAGATGCCAAAAATATGCGACAGATTCTGGATATGAAACATGCTAACTTTAATACCACATTTGATTACCAGGATAAGGCTACAATTTCCTATACTTATTATGCGCTTCGCAATTTGCCGTATAATGTGTTGGTAGATGTTACCATTACTGCAAAAAAAGATATCGAAATTATTCCGGCAAGCGTAATGGAAGCACCGGATGCGCTTCGTGATGTACAGAATTATTACAACCAGATTGATCGTCCTCATGTAAAAATAAGTCTGCTTTCATCAGTTGCCAAAAGTCCCACGGGCAAGTTAACATTCGGTTCATGTACTACTTTTTTGTTTGATGAATCTTTTGGTTCGGAACCTGAATTGATACATGAAATGTGGGATAATAATATGCATCTTTCTAAGTTTAAAAAAAATTTAAAAGCGGGAACAGTTTATCATTTTGCCATTGCCGGTGCCTCGATTACTTCCGCACAGGTTGATGATCCTTTAAATGAAGCAGAACGTTACGTTATTTATGCAAAACTTCAAGGCACACAAAAATTAATTCAATTTCATAACGCTGCATGGGATGATTTATGGAAAAGCGATATGGTAATTAATGGCGACGAAGAAAGCCAGCGCGATGTGCATTCTGCCATGTATCATTTGTATTCATTTGTAAGATCTGGAACAGCATATAGCCCGTCACCAATGGGTTTGAGCGGGCTTGGTTACAATGGCCATGTTTTTTGGGATGCAGAATTATGGATGTTTCCGGCGATACTTGTGTTGCATCCCGATATGGCAAAAAGCATGATTGAATACCGGTATCAAAGATTATCAGAAGCAAAACAAAATGCATTTGCTCATGGATTTAAAGGAGCGATGTATCCATGGGAAAGCGCTGCCAGCGGATATGAAGAAACGCCTGTCTGGGCATTGAGCGGCCCATTTGAACATCATATTACAGCGGATGTCGCAATAGCTGCATGGAATTATTATTGTGTAACACAAGATACTTCATGGCTTCGTGAAAAAGGATTTCCGATCATAAAAGAATGTGCAGATTTCTGGACAAGCCGTGTGGAACGAAACGGCCCGGGAAGATATGATATTAATAATGTAGTGGCCGCTGATGAATGGGCTGAGAATGTTGATAACAATGCATTTACCAATGCTGCTGCAAAAGCCAATTTGAATTATGCGGTAATGGCTGCAAAAATTTTGAATGCACCGGTAGATACAGATTGGATAAACGTAGAAAAAAATATTCCAATTTTAAAATTATCGAATGGGGTTACTTCAGAATATGCAGGATATAATGGAATCAAAATAAAGCAGGCGGATGTGAATTTACTCGCCTATCCCTTAAAAGAAATTACTGATCCTGTCGAAATAAAAAAAGATCTGCAATATTATGAAAGCCGCATCGGCGAAGGATCTCCAGCAATGACACACGCAATATTTGCTGTTTTATATGCGAGATTAAATGAGCCGGCAAAAGCATGGGAGGCATTTCAAAAAGCATACATTCCTAATAAACTGCCGCCTTTTGGCGTGATGGCAGAAACAGCGGGTGGCACCAATCCTTATTTTGCTACCGGTGCCGGAGGTTATCTGCAAAGCGTTCTTTTTGGATTTGGTGGTTTGGATATTACTCCTTCGGGAATCGTTCAATTAAAAACCGTTTTGCCAAACCAGTGGAAATCATTGACGTTGACAGGAATTGGAAGAGATAAAAAAACTTTTGCGGTGAAGTGAGAACCTGTAATTTGCTTTCATTAGAAGCCATAAGGTTTCATGATTGCATCTAAATCTGTCCATTTTTTTCCGTAACTAAATTTAGCAGCTTCAAATGGAGGCATTCCTAATATAAGTACCTGGTGCATTCCAAGCCTTTTAATGCGTTTTTTTAAGACAGCGTGTTGCTTATTTTCCTCCGCAATCATGCCTGCATAAATTACCGTAAACCATTTTTCAATTGTTGGCTGGTGAACTTCCTGAAAAGTCAGAACAATCTCGTCAATCAATTTTAAAACAACCGGATCAATTTCTTTGGTTGTTAAAGTATATATTGAAACAAAATCGTGATAAACTTTGCTGTCAGAATAATGCTTTGCGATTTCTTTTAATTCTGAAAAACAGGTTACATCAAATGGAGCGGTTTTAATGCCAAAACTTTCAACCAGGTAAACACACCAATTATCGAATCTTCCTTCATCGAATATGATTTGTTTATTATTTGCCAGATTTTTTACAAGTCTTGCCATTGCAGTTAGAAATTAGCAAACTGATTTTATCTTCTAAATTCGGCAAATAATCTGCTTTGTCAAAATATTTTAAATAAAACATTCAAATCCTTCCTTCGATTCTCCTGCTGTTTTGATGTCAAACTATTTTCATATTACTTCACCAGTTTCAGGCTCAAAAAATACAATTTTATGTTTAAAAAAACTCACTCCTATTTCGTTTCCTATTTGCAGCGAAGTAGCTGCAGGCCTTCGGGCAATTAAAGTATGATCTGATAAATTAAGGTAGACGATTTGTTCATTACCCAAATTTTCATATGCCGTCACTTTTAATATGCAATCGTTTCTCTGATCCATATTTTCTGATAAAATGATATCTTCTGGCCTGACTCCAATGGTAATATTTTTATCTATAAACTTTTTCAAAGGATCAGGAAGCAAACTATCAAACGAGAAACATATTATTTCTTCTTCATCGCAAAAAAGATATTTCCCCTGAAATTTTAAAGACCCGTTTATAAAATTCATGGTAGGAGAACCTATAAAGCCTGCAACAAAGCGGTTGGCAGGTTTATTATATAAATTCATGGGACTATCTGATTGCATTAATTTTCCTTGATTTAAAACGACAATTCTGTTTCCAAGTGTCATCGCCTCTGTTTGATCGTGGGTTACATAAATCATCGTGGCGTTAATTTCCCTGTGCAGCTTTTGCAATTCAATGCGCATCTGACTCCGAAGTTTAGCATCAAGATTACTGAGAGGCTCATCAAACAGGAAGACTTTTGGTCTTCTTATAATAGCCCTTCCGATAGCAACTCTTTGTCGCTGGCCACCAGATAATGTTTTGGGTTTACGAAATAATTCATTTTCTATTTCAAGCAGTTTTGCCGTTTGCATTACACGCTCCTTGATTTCCTTCTTACTAATGTTTTTCAAGCGTAGACCGAAAGCCATGTTTTCATATACTGTCATATGAGGGTACAACGCATAATTCTGAAAAACCATGGCGATGTCTCTATCACGCGGGCTAAGCTCATTCATTCTTTTTCCATCTATCAATAATGTTCCTTCACTAATTTCTTCCAGTCCGGCAATCATCCTGAGCAATGTTGATTTTCCGCATCCTGAAGGGCCTACAATTACCATCAATTCTTTATCATTCACGGTAAAAGAAACATTATTAACAGCTTTTTTTTCGCCCGGTTTTTTATCAGAATTACCATAGACTTTAGAGATGTTTTGCAAATTAACAGTTGCCATAACCTGGGTTTAAGAAATGGATTTGAAATAGTTTTTGCTTATAATCGTGATACGGCACGCAAGATCTAATTCCCCTGATGCGATAATAAAATCATTATGATGAGAAGCAATGCCTGTCGAAAAAACTACATGCTTTAAGTATATTCTATCATTTAATTTTTTTGTAAGGAACGGATTCGCTTCTAATAATGGAAGATCATCTTCCAAACGTAAGATTTTTAATGGATCTTCCTGATCAAGAAGTGCCCAGAAGGTGCGGTAAATCCCTACATCACCTTCGTTTTCAACTCCATGATACAACATCAGCCAACCTTCAGTAGTAAGAATTGGAGGGGTTCCACCACCAATTTTTACATTAGATATGGAACTTCGGCGGCCACGCAGAAAAGGAGTATCAAAAGGTTTCCAATGTAACAAATCGGGCGATGAAGCCATGTGAACTGCCGCTCCCGGATGATATAAAGAAGAAATTGATGAGGCAAAATAGCTTTCACCAAGGGGCCGGGTTAACGCGTAAAAATTGTTATTAATTTTTCCTTCAAATAGCAGCATATCCTTGTTCTGATGATCGAGGACAATTCCCCTGTTTACATAATTTAAACCATCATCAGAATCATATAACATTGTTGCGTGACGCTCAGAACTTACGCTGCACACAGTCATATAATAACGGTTCTCTATAAACGAAATTCTTGGATCTTCGATTCCATATTCCTGATTCGTATTTTGTGGTGATATTATTTTATCATAATGAATATTTATTATTTCAGAGGCATCTTCATTTAACTCAACCGGCAAAAGCCATGATAAAGAAGTGAGTGCATAAACCGGGAAATTATATGCATTGATTTTAAATTTTCTGGGATCATTGAAAGAAATGTCTGAAAGTGGCCAGGAGTTAGTTTGATAACCATTCATAGTCCAGCTGATACAATATGCTCTGTTATTTTTTACCGGATTTCTCAACGATTCAGCAACCCTCACCATCAGTAATAAATTACCATTGGGCAAACGACATATCCCCGGATTAAAGGCTCCCAGGACAAACGTAGTTTCAGTCAATCCTACTCTCAACGGTGATTTTGAAAGATCGACATCAACAGGCGAAAAAATTAACTGATCAGATTTGATATAATCAGGGTTCATATTTAACTCTCAGACGTTTATTTTTTGTATTTATTTAATGCAGTTATCATTGCCGGGAAAGATTCTATTCTTTCCAATGCAAGCAGGGCTTCTATCGTTGATTCTGCACCTGAATTTATATTCACGTTATTGGAGGAAGATAATCCGTCAAAACACCTGCCTGTTTCTTTAGAATACATATTTTGACCTGCCGCATTAGCTCCAAAAAACCACGCACCAATATGTCCCGCCATGTCGGCATATTTATCGTTTGATGTCAAACGATAGGCCTCTGTAGTAGCTAAAACCATGGGACTAATGCCATAAGCTATTTGATCATAAGTTTGCTCATTTGTTTCTTGTAAAATACCTGCATTATTTACAACATCAAATGAAGCTTTGAAACCATTTTTCAATAACCATGGATAAAAGTTGTCTACTTCAGAAAATGCAGCTGATGTATATTTTGAATCATTTAAAAATTCACCGGCTTTAAAAAGGGCATACGCCTGGGCGTTTCCATATGCATGCCATGTATTTTCCCAACTAAGAAATGCACTGTAAGGAAAGTGATTTGAGTCTCCTTGTTGCATTAAAACAATTCCATCAGCCAATTGTTGTATGTAAGCTTTTATGACTGCATCATTTGTAATTGAACAATAAGGAATCAATCCAACAATAAGCAATGCCGCCTGATCTGTACCGCTTCCTGCTGGTAGCCATTGAGGAACACTAATTCCATTCACTACTTTGGTGATTTTCGGCAGATTTACGAGGTCATTTTTTATGGCAGAAATTAATTTTCCAACGGCGTTATCCATCTTAATTGCCAGCGAAGGATTGATGGATTTGATCAAAGGGGTTGCTTCTGTTAATGTTTGTAAAGCGCGCCACGACCACCATTCAGGATTATTGAGACTTGTATTTCCACTCCTATTTATTTGTGTGCCGGTCAAAAGAAAGTTATAGAAATAACCATTTGATGACTGCATTTCAAGCAGAAAATCTATAAGTTTAAAAACTTTCGATTGCAGAGTGGTATCTGAAGAGAAATTACTTTTCCGCAAATATACCAAAGCTGCCCTGGAAACATCATCGACACAGGTATAGCCCTCCCCGGCTGCAGGTGTTAAATGATAATCGGGCGCATCAGCATAAATATAAACCCCGGCGGCATTAATCCCATCTGGGAAAGTAATAGGAACGGTTAAATAATCCAAATGAGCTGTGTTGACTAAAGAACTATCTTTTGGCGGAATTGTAGTATTACCAGCTGTTTGTTTTTTGCATGTAACCGCCATACAGATAATCGCAAAAAAGCAAAAGAAAAATTGAATTTCTTTTTTCATGTTAATTGGTTTGAAGAAGTTCGTTCAAAAGGATATTTAATTCTACGGTTGCAAATGCAGTAGCAGAATCTGAAACCGCATAAGGTATAATTAATAAATTTTCGTGTTTCACGAATCCACATGTGTAAACAACATTTGGGACATAACCATCTCTTTCAAATTCATCCGCTTTAATCAAGGGTTTGGACAATCTTCCAATTATAATTGTAGGATCATTTAAATCAAGCAGAATGGCACTGATGACATAAGTACGAACAGCGCCGACGCCATGCGTGAGCAGTAGCCAGCCATTGCTGGTTTTTATTGGCGAACCACAATTTCCCAACTGCACCAATTCCCAGGTATATAAAGGTTCCATTAATGTTTTATAATCATTCCACTCATAAAGATTTTCGGAATACATGATGCTGATTTTCTCCCCACCCTGCCTTGAAATCATCACATATTTTCCATTTATTTTTTCAGGAAACAATGCCATTCCTTTATCCGAAACTGCATTTCCGGACAGTGTTCTGATTTTAAAAACATCAAAATCTTTTGTTTCTATTAATTGTGTTTTAATGCGATGCCCATCATAAGCTGTGTAAGTTCCATAATAACATGAAACTTCTTTGTCTGTAAATTTTACGAAGCGCACATCCTCCATTCCCATACTCTCTGATTTTGCTGTTGGAAATATCACTTTTTCATTCAAAGAAATACCTGGCAACGATTTCAATTCATAATTGGATTCGAAAATTTCCCTGACTATTGTTTCAGATTCATGTGATGTTTCATTGATTAATTCAAATGCTTTCGCCGCAGTAAATTGATCAGGCAGCATGTCTAGCTGATCCATTTTGCCCGACCGTAAAGAAGAAATTCTTTCTTTAAGAAATTGTTTGCTGTAGATCGCATCTTCATTTTTTTGAAGAACAGTAAAATAGCCTGAAGATTCATCGAACGAAACATTTCCCCTATCGTTTACTAATCCTGTCTTAAAAACAATAGAAGAAATATGACCTTCGCCAGTTGCCCTCAAGCTCAGTATGAATTTTTGAAACCCTTTCTGCAAATTATTCTGATCAGGATGAGAAACAATTGATGGATTGAATAAAGCCGCCGCTTCAATTGAGTATTCTTTTGTAAATAAGGCACCTAACGACAATTTTTTCTCTTCTGAAAAATCTTGAAGGTCGTTTTTGTATTCATCATTGATTATTTTAAAATGATCTTTAAATATGCTGTCAAGATCCCGATGCCGGGAAGAAAATTCCTGCCTTATCTCTTTCAAAAATGAGGCAACCTCCTCATCCGTCAAATCATTTACCCTTTGAATGATATCGCTGGTTCTTTCCTTTCCCGGCAATTGCAAAAACCGGGTAATTACCGCCTTTGGATCTGCATATAATTTTATATCTTGTTTGATAACTTTCATTATAAAATTCTCCCTGATTTTATTTTAATTTTTATTGTCAATCCTTTAAACCGGTAGATGCCATACTTTGTATAAAATATTTTTGAAAAAACAAAAAAGCAATCATCACGGGCAATGCCAATAAGACTGCCGCGGCCAGTTTCACACCTAATTGACTATCAGCTCTGCCCCCTACCGCAAAAAGAGTAACTAATTGTGGCATGGTCATCAATTTTTCATTTCGCACTACAATGAGAGGCCACAAAACTTCATTCCATGAACCAATGAAAGATAAAATGGCAACCGTTACAATAGTAGGTTTTATGTTTGGCCAAAGAATTCTGAAGATAATGGTTGTTTCATTACATCCATCAAGGCGGGCAGCGTCTATTAAAGCTTGTGGCAAACTCTGGAAGGCTTGTCTAAACATTAGTATGGCGAAGGCGCTTACCGCAAAAGGAATTATTAATGCCATATAAGTATCGACCAGATGCAGATTCACCATGGTAATATAATTTGGAATTAAAGTGACCTGGAAAGGCAAAGACATTGTAAAAACGATCACATAAAAAATGAATTGTTTTCCTTTAAAATGCATTTTTGCCAAAGCATAGCCGACCATTGAGCCAGTGATGATAACCAAAGATGTTGTAAATAAGGCAACCAATAAACTGTTAAATAGTGAATTCCAGATCGGAATTTTTTCAATCATGGTTTTGAAGTTCTGCCAGGAAGCATGAGCAGGCCATAAAGTCATAGAACTTATTTCATTCATTGGTGCCAGGGAAGCGCCGATCATCCATATAAAAGGATAGATAAAAGTGAGGGAAGCAACTAAAAGAATCGCATACAAAAACATTTTTTTTATTGAAAATTTTGTCTTCATATTTTATTGTTGATTTTTCGTTGTTTGAACAGTAAACGAACATTTATCCATGATTTTCGTTTTCATATTTTCGCATTTGCTCAATTAATTAATCCACTTCCTTTTCAATAAACTTTTTCTGAAGTACTACAACACTCATGATCATGATAGCATAAAAAAAACCAAGCGTCGCAGAATATCCCATGTTATAATATTGAAATGCCTGTTTATAAATATAAAGAACAGCAGAAAGTGTTGAATTGAGCGGACCTCCGCCCGTCATAATATATGGCTCTATAAATAAATTAAACCCGCCGATAGTTGATAATATCACCACCATAAAAATCGTGGGATTGATCATTGGTAAAGTAATGTGATAAAATTGTTGCCAGTTTGTAGCTCCTTCCATTTTTGCAGCTTCGTAATATTGTGTAGGAACAGTTTGCAGGCCGACCAGAAAAAGGATAACATATAGTCCCACATTTTTCCAGGTAGCCATCACTGCTATTGAATAAATAGCGATATCAGGATTGATAAGCCAGCCAACTTTACTCAAACCTGTTGACATCAGCATTCTATTGATCAGGCCGCTGTCGTATCCTAATAATTGTTGCCAAAGAATAGTAACTACCACACCGGAAACAATTACGGGCATAAAAAATGAAGCACGAAAAAAAGAAGCAGCTTTTATTTTTCGATTCAACAACCAGGCAAGGAATAATGAGACAATTAGTTGCAAAGGAATGTGTAATAATAAAAATTGAAGCGTGTTTAAAATCGCTTTCCAAAATAAGCGGTCATGGAACAGGCGGGAATAATTACTAACCCCGATAAAATGCATCGGCGCAATGATGTTCCATCTATTAAATGTGAGAAAAAAGCAGAACAAAACAGGAAATACCACAAATATCATTACAAATACCAGGTAAGGGGATACCAGTAAGTATGGGAGAAGCTTTTTTTTGTAAAACTTTTTTTTTGTATCTGCTATTGCTACTTCCATCAACAGTATTTAATTTTTTTTTGAAATCATTGTTGCCTCTTCCGCCAAACTCAGCGATTCTACAGCATTTCTGTCGTCTATTTTTCTTTTATGTGCGTGATTTTTGAGCCAGTTCCATTGATCAATCAGCATTTTTATTAATAGTTGTTCATAGGTTTTTTGCTTATCAGTTTCATTTCCTGATTCGAGCGTTGTTTCCTTATCAAAAATGATTTCCTTAAATCTTCCTGTTACTTTTTTATCCCTGGTTTTTACGTCACCATTATAAATCAATTTTGATTCGCCGGTTATGTACTGTATGTATTTTAATTGTTTATCTGTTAGCAACCCATGAAGTTTCATTTTTACCGGTATCCATTCATACATCGTGATTTCACCATGTTCAAAAAGTAATCTCATTTCCTGTCTGTCTAACATCTTTGGCTGATCAAATCCATGATAAAAATTAACAGTTCCATCTTTATACATAACGGTGGCCTGAACGCGATCTATAATTCTCTCATCTTCTGGCCGTTTAAGATTTAAAGAATTTACCACTACACCTTTCCCGAGCCAGCCAGAGAACATGTCAAAAAAATGAACCCCATGTTCAATAAATATCCCACCACTTTTAGTTTCATCCCAAAACCAATGATCCGCTTTCAGGTTTTCATCGCTTGCATAATTTTCAAAAAAGCCGTGCAAAAAATTTCCCAATATTTTTTCCTTTATAATTTTTGTTACAATCTCATAGAATGGATTATAACGCTGCATTAAATTTACCACGTATAAAAGCTGATTTGAAGCTGCAAGAGAACAAAGTTCTTCCGCTTCCCTTGTTTTCAGGGCTGCCGGCTTTTCGCAAATAACATGCTTTCCTGCAAGCAAAGCCATTTTTGATTGCTGATAGTGTAGAAATGGAGGAGTAGCTATATATATCAGATCTATTTGTTCATTTTGAAGCAAAGAACTGATATCATCTGCAACAATTGCCTTACAGGTATCAGAAAGTTGTATTG
>JBQCFO010000163.1:0-2903 GCA_051959055.1 Ginsengibacter sp.
TGCACCTGCATATTCAAATGATACTCCCGAAGGAATGGCTCAAAACAGGAGAGTAGAATTTTTAATTACGGCAAATGATCAAATGAAAGCCGATGCTAAAAAGGAAGCCGGTACCCAATAAAATTCCTTTCATTTCTTATAAACATAAACGGGATTTTCTAATCGAAGATCCCGTTCTTTTTATATTTGCTGAAATAGAAAATCCCTTTATTTCTTCGTTTACTGGTAACCGTTATACTGCCTTTAAAATTTCTGACTCTTCATTAAATCTTATTCCATTCAATTCTAATTCTTTCAACACGGGTTCATAAATTTCAGCAATTACCGGAATGTGCAAACCCGTTAATTTTATTTTATCTTCTAAAATTAATTTAGCTGCAATTCCTAATGGAAAACCTACCGTTTTTGCCATCGCAGTATGAATCTGATCTTCACCTTTTATTATCAAACAACTTCTTGTTTTTTTATTTTTTCCACGAATGGCATATTCAATTTCGTGAAGCATAATGATCATGTCTTTATCATCCGGCTTCATTACTAATTTTTTTTCTAAAACGAATTGAAGCAATGATGCAGAATTAGAAATTTCTACCGGCATTTTTTCTTCCTTATTCAACCCGAGATAATTTATTTGATTTAAAAACTGTGAATCCCAAAAATCAGTTTCATTAAAATCATTTCCATTTTGTGAAAAAAATTTTTCTTTTTTCAGATTAAACCAGTCAGCAAAAGTTTTACAATGTTGAATTTCCTGCTGATCATTTTTATTGGTAAGATTCAGTTTAATAATTTTATTCCAACCCTGGCAAAAAGTAGGATAACGCAAGGTTGTGCGGATAAAAGTTGCTACATCACGAAGCTGATAGGTATCAATGTAAGAAAGTGAATCTCTATTAGCGTACCATGCCAGGGGAAATAAACCCGGTACATCAACAATATTCGTTTCGTCATTAAAAATTTCAGAATATGGAATTTCAATTTTCTTTCCATTTTCAAGATAAACAGCGCCGGAACTTCCCGCCATTACTACGTTTGCCGGATTCCAGGTAATTTTATAATGCCAGGGATTGTCATCACTTTCAGGAGCAACCAAACCACCACAATGCGATTTAAACGAAGTAATTTTTCCCCCGTTATCTTTTATCTTATGAATCAGATTCATTGCACTCATGTGATCAATTCCCGGATCCAATCCCATTTCTGCTAAAAAAAACAATTTTTTTTCCCGGATTTCTTCTTCCAGTGATTTTATCTTCTCGTCAATATATGAAGCGGTTAGAAGATTTTTTGAAAAGGCCACACAATCTGTAGCCACCATAAAATGCAGAGCAGGGGGAAGCATGGAAATAACCAGGTCTGCTTTTGCAACATATTGATGGCGTTTTTCGTCATTGCTTACATCAAATGAAATTGCCTCTGCAGAGCGAAAATTTTTTGTTTTTGATTGAGCCAAAAAAAGATTGGCATCGCAAATAAAAAGCTTCCAATCATTTTCATTACAGGTTTTTCCAAGATACTCAATAAGCGATGTTGCAGATTTGCCGGCGCCGAATAATAATATTGTCTTCATTGAACGAAAATAAAAAATAAAGTGGATAGGGATTACAATTTAGTCTGAAGACTGCTTGAAAAAATGTAAGCCATGGCAATAATTTTCATCCATGAAACTTTAAACTATATTTGAATAACACTAGTTAAACTGACATGCAAAAAAAGAGAAACGTCATTTCCCCAAACCCAAAATGGGAAAATTTATAAACCCACTTACAGTCCCGAAGTTTCGGGATTGGGTTTAAGCACTTATTTGGGAGACAACGAGTGGAGGGAATGGAAGAAGGTGTAGCAAAAAAAAAGCTACGAGGTAGTTAAAAATTTACTTTTAGCTAATAAATTTACCAGTGCTGAGATAGCCAATTTCGCAAGTGTGAACGAAGCATTTGTCAGAAAAGTAAAAAGGAATTGAGGTAAAACTTTTTATATAGTTTCTCTATTAAAAAAAGGCTTTCTACAAAGCCTTTTTTTAATAGAGAAACGTTTACAATTTGCAAAAAGAAATTCACATTCCGACAAAAAAATTGGTGAAAAATAATATGGTAATTCCGACACTTTTTTAAGGAAAAACACAGTTTAAAAAGTATATTTGCAAATAGTAAAAAATTATGGAAACAATAGGAGAAGAATTGCCAGAAAATGGCCAACCCAGGGGAAGAATTATTCCTGTAAATATTGAAGAACAAATGAAATCCGCTTACATTGATTATTCAATGAGCGTAATTGTAGGCAGGGCGTTACCAGATGCACGAGATGGCTTAAAACCAGTACACCGCCGCATATTATATGGTATGTACCAGATGGGAAATACCTACAATAAACCACATAAAAAATCTGCCCGTATCGTCGGTGATGTGATGGGTAAATTTCATCCGCACGGCGACTCATCCATTTATGGAACTTTAGTGCGGATGGCACAAGATTGGAGCATGCGTTATACTTTAATTGACGGCCAGGGAAATTTTGGTAGCCAGGATGGGGATTTTCCGGCAGCTATGCGTTACACAGAAGTCCGATTGGAGCGTATTGCCGAAACCATGTTGGACGATATTGAAAAGGATACAATAGATTGGCAATTAAATTATGATGATACTACCAATGAGCCAACGGTTTTGCCCACCAGGATTCCTCAATTACTTCTCAACGGCGCCAGTGGAATTGCTGTAGGAATGGCGACCAATATGCTTCCTCACAATCTTACCGAAGTAGTTGACGGCTGTATTGCTTTTGTAGATAACAGGGAAATTTCTATTGATGAATTAATTAAAATCGTGAAAGCTCCTGATTTCCCGACAGGCGGAATTATCTATGGTTATGATGGTGTGAAACAGGCAATGCATTCGGGCCGGGGA
>JBQCFO010000164.1:0-3893 GCA_051959055.1 Ginsengibacter sp.
TGTATGATGGCATTTCCCGGAGTAACCTCGTTTTAAGAACCTTGCCAAAGGTTCAGGGAATGGCACCGGAAGATACCATGAATACCAATGCCCAGGCGCGTTTTTTAAGAGGTTTCTTCGCATTTATGGCCCGTATTACCTGGAAAAACGTTCCTTGGGTAGATCCATCTGTTACTTACGGGGCAAATAATTATAAAATTCCAAACGATAAGGATATTTATCCTGAAATAGAAGCGGATTTTCAATTTGCTTATCAAAATTTGCCGGCAACTCAGAGCGCCGTTGGCCGTGCAAATAAATATGCAGCCGGTGCATTTTTAGCAAAAGTATATATGTTTGAACAGAAGTACGATCAGGCGCTTCCCATCCTGACAGATCTGATGGCCAATGGAGAAACAAGCAATGGATTGAAATATGCCCTTTTGCCGAAATTCTCTGATAACTTTAATTTCGCTTCTAAAAATGAGTCGGAATCCGTCTTTGCTATCCAGGCTTCCCTGAATGACGGCGCAAGCAGTTACCATGGAAACGTGGGAGATCTTTTGAATTTTCCTTATGGAAACGGCGCATTAACCGGTTGCTGCGGCTTCTTTCAACCCAGTATCGAGTTGGCAAATTCTTATCGTACTGATGCCAATGGTTTGCCCTTATTAACCGGCGCTACCAATACTGCAAATGGTCCATGGGATAGTCCGGCAAATGCTGTGAAAAACGATCAGGGCATTACCTCTGATCAGCCTTTTACTCCTGATCAGGGCAACCTGGATCCCCGGTTAGACTGGACAGTAGGCCGCAGGGGAATTCAGTATTTGGATTGGGGTGTAGATCCAGGATCAAACTGGATTCGTAATCAGAAAAGCGCAGGCCCGTATTCTCCAAAGAAAAATGTGTTTTATAAAACCGAGGTTGGCACCGGGGGGGATAACGCTACCACTCAATGGGCACCTACTACTGCCATTAATTATTGCCTGATTCGTTATGCAGATGTAATTTTATGGCACGCTGAATGTGAGGTGCAGGCAGGAAATCTGGACCTTGCACGCGCTGATGTAAATATGATACGTTCCCGCGCAGCTAATCCCGCCGACTTCGTAATGAATGTGACCACTGGGAAGCCTGCAGCGAACTATAAGATAGGGTTATATACTGCTCCCTGGACTGATAAGAATGCCGCAATGCTTGCTGTACAATTCGAACGGAAACTTGAACTCGCTATGGAAGGACACCGGTTCTTTGATCTGGTAAGATGGGGTGTTGCTACTCCTACCATCAACAGTTATATTCAATATGAAGGCCAATTTACAGGCGATGTAAAAGGAGCAAGTTTCACAGATAAGAACCAGTATTTCCCGATACCGCAACAACAAATAGATTTAAGTAGTGGTACATTGAAACAAAACTAATAGTTCAATTTTTTATATTAATCTATTGGTTTTAGATGGAATTCTGGTGATACTTCATTATAAAGATGCCGTCTCAAAATAAAAAAAGTGAGACGGCTTTTTTCCTTATGGCACTTTGTGCCGTTTTTGTCTTTATCTGTAAATTGTTTTCTTCTTTCTTGGATACGAAAACACAAAGTTTCAAGCATGGCAGTCCTTTTTCTTTCACCGCAGCAAAAATCATTGTTGTTAGCCTGATTATGTTTAATAACCTACATTAGCGGCGCGGCCTCTTGCATAACGCCGGATGTAACACATGATTAATTTAATTATTAGTATTCTTTGCAGTGTTTCTGTTGGTGTTTTATTTAAATACATCAAAGCCAAAACATCCGTAAACATTCTCCTGATTACTATTAATTATTTATGTGCCATTGTTGCAACTTACGTCTGCTTTCGTCCCGAAATTGGCATTAGCCAGGTCGTTTATAATACTTACAGCATTTCACTTTGCGTGTTACTGCCCCTGGTATTTATTTTATTGAGCCTATCCATACGCCACTCCGGAATCATAAAAACAGATATTGCCCAGCGTATCTCCCTGGTGATACCGGTTGTCTGCTCTTACTGGATCTTTAATGAAGCCATTCCCGCCTTTAGATGGGTTGGAATTATCACTGGTTTTATTGCTCTTTTTTTCATTTTAAATAAAGGTCAGCGATCCAGGGGAACCAATTCTGTTTATTTGTTGCTTGTGTTTTTAGGATACGGCATTATAGATGTTTTATTTAAACTGGTTGCCTTACAAAAATCCATTCCCTATACCGATGCGCTATTCTACATTTTTTGCGGCTGCTTTATTTTTGCTTCACTCATTACCCTGGTTTCCTTTTTTAAAAGGAAACTATCCATCCAAAAAAGTGCTGTTTTTTATGGCATTTTGCTGGGGCTCTTCAATTTTCTGAACATTTATTTTTATTTAAAGGCACACCAGTTTTTTGCAAAAAGCCCAACCACCGTTTTTGCCACCATGAATTTTGGAGTGATCCTGATTGGCACTTTGATTGGCGCCGTTTATTTCAAGGAAAAACTATCCAAAAAAAATATAATTGGATTAGTATTAGCAGTCATTGCGATAATTTTTATAGTTCTTTCGCAGATGGGGAAAGTATAACAAACATCATGGTAAACCGTGCGTTATCTAATGTGCCTCTGATAGTTTCGGTTTTACAGTAAACAAACTTTTAAGGTGATTTCCTCTCCTTGGCAGGTTCCTCAACCGACTTTATACGATTAAACTTTAACCTGGAAAAATGCCGATATTTTAAATATTCTATAAAAAGCGATGCGTTACTTGCTGCGATCAGTAAAAACACTAAACCTGAAATGCTTGTCAAAGGATTCCTGCACGCAAATAGATACCGTTACGAGCTCGATAAAACCTTTCCGGCAAGCCGATATTATTTTAGGATTTTCAAATTATTCCTTCTTCTTTGTTGCTTTTATTATCGCCTTTCCATTTTGAATTACTTCAAAGGTGTCAATGTAGCCGTCTTTTTTTGAACTTGAAAAAACACAATTGTCATCAGGCGATGAGGCAAGAAAAAAGGTGTCTGGTTTAGTTGCATACATTTTTTCAGACCGTCTTGCCATTAGCTCAAGTGCATCGCCCTTAAGTGAGATTGAAATTTTCATTTTTGGGTTTTCTGAATAATAGTCGCCAATATATTTTGCAAGTAAGGAATCAGGCACAGAAGTAAGTTTTTTCTTAATTGGATTGTAAAAGTCTTTCCAGTCATAACTGGTAGCAACGCTGTTTAATAGTTCCTGGATGAATGGTTGTCCATTGGTTGGATAAGCATTTGTCAGAATAACCACCCCTTTACCAGTAGTAAAACTGCCATAATAGATTGAGTTATAGCCATAGCTTTCGCCTTCATGCCAAAAGTATTTTTCACCCCCTTTTTCGACGACTCCAAACCCCAACGCATAATTGTTTAACACAGGCGTGAGCATTTCTTTGGCCAGGCTTTTATTGATCAAAGAATTGGGGCTGCCTTTTAAATCATTTTGAACGCTTAAAACAAACTTTGCTATGTCAGTAGCGGTTGACCATAAGCCACCGGCAGATTGCCCGGGATAGACATAATAATTTCCTTTTAACGTTTTCATTTCTTTGTCGCTGCCGTATGCATAATTTTTGTATTTGGGCAAAAGTGGCTGGCTAAAAGTGCTGTTGGTCATTTTTAAAGGTTTTAATACAACTGCCTGCATCAAACTGTCATAATCAGAGGAAATGTTATCATCTAATATCTTTCTGATAACCGTGTAGCCACCACCTGAATATTCAAAGTGTTCATTAACCGGATAAATTGGTTTTATAGGTTCATTGTTCGCCGGTCTTTCACCATTAAGAATTTGATTAATAGTCGGTAAGCTGTCGCTCACCGGGTAGCCTATAAAACCGTGAACATTTAACCCCGCTGTATGGCTAAGTAAGTTTTTAAGAGT
>JBQCFO010000165.1:0-6666 GCA_051959055.1 Ginsengibacter sp.
TTCACATTATTACAAAATTATGTGTAAGCTATTACACAAATTTTTTTTCAAAATAAAAAATGACTTCAAGCAAGTTTTACCTTACTGTTTAATGGATTTAAATTCAAGGATAACGGTGGAAGAATTAATCATTATTTATAAAAATCTACGGCACCGGATAAGATTGAACCGGCTGGCACAGCCTTTGAAAAAAGACGGGTATGGAAAAAGAAATGAAATCGTCTGATGAGCAGACAGCAAATAATAAAGAGACTCATTTCGGGGAGGAGAAAACAAAGGTGATACCCGTGATAGAGGAAGTGTTGAATGTGGATAAAAAAGTAGTCGAAACAGGGAAACTTCATATCCGAAAGGAGGTTGCTAAAGAAGAACAGCAAATTGAAATTGCAATCATAAATGAATCTTACGAGGTAAAAAAGGTTCCCGTAAAGAATCTAATATTTGATAAGCCGCCTTCAATAAGAGATGAAGGGAATGTCACCATAATACCTGTGATAAAGGAAGTAGCAGAAATAAAAATAAGATATGAAGTATCAGAAGAAATTCATGTGATTAAAAACAAAACAGTTACTCCTCATTCAGAAAAAGTAACCTTGAAAAAAGAAAAGGTAATTATAGAACGCGATGCACCGAAAAAGTAATTCTGTGCTACATAAAAACATTTCTTTTAATCTAAAAATATAAATATTATGGCAGAATTAAATGTGCAACCAAAGAAGAGATCACCCGTATGGTGGATAATCATTCTAATAATTATCATACTGATTATTTTATATTTTATTTTTCGCGGAAGCACCACCGAAAATAACCGGATGAACAATACCGCTGCAGACACCACCGGCATGACACATAATAATGATACAAATAAGGCAAAAACTCCAAGCAATGCAAATAATAATACGGTTGCTGCCACCTCTGACTGGCAAGGAATCAATTACAATGCTCCCGAAGAAAAATATGGAGAAATAACAGACAAGAACATTGAAGTAAGGAATGATAATAAATACGCCGTGTACAGCCTCGGAGAAAACATTCTTTTTGATGCTGATAAAAGCACTATTCGTTCTGCTGCGGAAAACGATCTGAAACAAATTGCTGCATCTATCAAAAAACGCTTTAGCAATGATGAAGTGCGAGTCTATGGATTTACAGATTCCCTTGGCAGCAAAAATTATAATAAGCATCTGGCAGAAGAAAGGGCGGATGCGGTTCAATCATGGTTAGTAAAAAATGGAGATATCAGCAGCAGCCGTATTTCGACAAATGCAGTGGGTGAAGAGCATCCGGTGGCTACTAATAAAACCGTTAAAGGACGACAGGAAAACCGCAGAGTGGAAATTGTGGTAAAGGAAACTTAAGAGTGATGCAGGCTTAAATTTTACAATTCCAATTTTGTATGAAAACAAAAAAATAATAAACCTTTTATTTAACAGGAAAGTTGACACTTTCACAAATCAACAGTTATGAAATACAGAGATGATATGCCCGACCGTTTGCATGAACTAAACGGCAGTAATTTTGAAATAGCCAAAGGCCAGGAAGATATTACCGGATGGGATGTAAAGGATTCGGATGGGGATATAGTTGGTAAGGTAGATGATCTGGTTTTTGATAAAGAATCACTTAAAGTAAGGTACCTGGTTCTAAAAGTAAAAAAGAATAAAGACCTTGGCATTAATGAAAGCCGCAAAGTACTGATACCAATTGGTCTGGCTCAACTTGACCGTGAAGATGATGAAGTTTATTTGCAAAATTTAAATGTTGACCGGCTCAATTCGCTCCCCGATTATGACAAGGATAATCTGAACCGCGAAATGGAAACAAAAACTTATAATACAGCAGCCGGTACCGCCGTGCCAGTAGCCACCGGTGCCGATTTCTATGATAATGATTACTATAATGATAGAAATTTATATAAAAACCGCCCGTATAGAACATCAGAAAGAATAACCGATGATACAGATACCCGCAATGATACAGATACTCACTTGAGCGAAACCAGAAACAGAGAAACCACCATTCCGGTGATTGAAGAAAACATGGAAGTGGGCAAAAAAGAAGTAGAAAGAGGCGGCATTCGCATCAGGCAACGTGTGGTAGAAAAACCGGTGGAAGAAAATATTAACCTGCGTGAAGAGCATATAAAAGTGGACAGGAAAAATGTGGACAGACCTGCTACAGATAGCGATTTTGATAACGCAAATGACCAGGATATAGAAATAACAGAACATGCAGAAGTGCCGGTTATCAATAAAGAAGCGCGTGTGGTAGAGGAAATAAAAGTAACCAAAGAAGTAACGAACCGGGATGAAAAAGTAAAAGATACCGTAAGAAAAAATGAAGTAGATGTGGATGATTTGAGAAAGAAGAAATGACAGGATGAAATGCCGGTTAAACCGGTTTCAAATAATCCCGTGTAATAATTGAAGCAGATGGACAATTGGAAATTCTCCATCTGTTTTTTTTGGCAGGTAAAATTTAAATTATAAACTTAAAAAAATTTTTATTTTCCTCATATTTCCTGGGAAAATTGCGTGTAACTTTGGTTATGAGTGCTTCTATCACACCATCTTCTTCATTTAGGCACATAATGGATTTGTTCAAAAATGCCAAACAAAATTCCATTTTATTATTAGATACCTATGGAACGATACTTGCGCTTAACCAAGCTGTTACCCATCATTTCGGATACACCGAAAAAGATATTACCGGAAAAAATTTTGCTGTTTTATTTACAACTGAAGATCAAAAAAAGGGATTGCCTGAAAGGGAAATTGAAAGAGTGTTGCAAACCGGCCAGTCAAACGACAACAACTACCTGATAAGTAAGGATAACCTGGCTACCTGGGTTTCAGGTGAATCGCTCCTGATTGAACACGGGAAAGATAGCCATCTCATTTTGAAAGTAGTGGAAAATATTCATGTACAAAAAGCCGCTGAAATTTCTTTAAAGGTGTTGAATAATTTTAATGAAAATGTGCTTGCCACCATCAGAGATGCGGTAATTGTATTGGATGAAAAGATGACTGTAATCAAAGCGAACGATGCATTTCTGAAACTCGCACGAAAAGAAGAATCCGGATTTCCTGATTTAAATTTTATTGAATTTTTAAAGCAATATGATCCGAACAACCGCCTCACCAATGGATTGCAACAAGCGATTAAATTACAAGCAGGCTTTTCAAATAAAGAAATTGAAATTGAAACGATGCCAGGCAACAAAAAAGTTTTTGAAGTTACCTGTACACCTTTGATCAACTCGAGGAACAACCGGTTTTTGCTCGTCATTCACGATGTTACCATCGCTAAAGAGATCGAGAAAGAAAGAGAAGATACGCTTGGGTTTGTAACCCACGAACTGCGTAATCCATTAACCAATCTTTTATTGTCGAACGAGCTAATGACAGAAGCGATCAGGGAGAATGATTTGTCAGAAGTAAAAATGATCCTGGCTCGCTTTGAACGCAGTGTGCAGCGAATGAATAAAATGATCAGTGGATTGTCAGAATCAACAAAAATCCATTCAGGTATTTTTGAATTGGAAACCTCCGAATTTGATTTTGGAAAAATGATAAAGGACGCAATTGAGGTGACGCAGGCCTTAGAGCCTTCTTTTCACATCACTGTAAAAGGTGATGCCGGTTTTTCGATTGTTGCCGACCGTTACAGACTGATACAGGTTATTACCAATTACCTGAGCAATGCCATTAAATATTCTAATGGGAATAAAGAAATAACACTGAAGGTCAGTCATAATAAACAATCAGCTACAGTGGCTGTAAACGACAAAGGGATTGGCATTTCAAAAGAATCTCTCCCTTATATTTTTGAAAGATTTTTCAGAGTTAAAAAAACACGAAAAATTGAAGGCATCGGCCTCGGGCTTTATTTATGCAAACAAATTATCCATGCGCACAAAGGCGATGTGTGGGTAGAAAGCGAAGAAAATAAAGGAACGACCTTTTATTTTTCCATCCCATGTCTGCCTGTTACTAATCAATCGCAGTAAATACTACCTTTGTACCTTGCATCGATGAAACCGGCTGTGCTTTTGTAATAGGCTCGTCATTTTTCGCAGATTCCTTTCCAATAAGTAAGAATTTTTTTTTAAACTCTTTGCTGAAAATAATAATTTTACTACCACTGTTCTTTGCTTTTGATTCGTACAGGAAGAGTTTTCGCATTTTTTAAATTTTAAAAAAATGAAAATTATCTGTCTGTTTATTATTCAACTATTTATATTTTCTTTTAATTCTTTAAGCCAGGCAAGTCGTGGGTCACAACAAAAAACTGCTGCTGCCAAACCTTCGCTGAAAAACACATCTGACTCACTTAAAATGGCAGTAAACGATGCAAAAGAATCATTCAATACAATCTTCAAAGGTCACAGAGATACGGCATCGATCATTATTTCAAATATTGAATATGAAGATCCCAATCTGCAGAATTTAAAAGAAAACCTGAAAAAATTAAAAGGGGTAAAATCAGTTTCTGAGCAATACAAGTCTTCGAATGCAGTGCTCAAAATTCCGTTCAAAGGCAAGCCAACGGATCTGTGGGATGAATTGCCCATGCCGGTAAAAGCGCCTTTTAAACTCATTGAAGCCAGCGACAATTTCATTTCGCTCAAATTTAAAAATGATACAGGGAATTAAGAGTAATTAAGTTTCCTGATAAATTGATTTCTCAATTTCAAAAACTTCTCTATTATTATAGGACCATTCGTGCATCTTGCTTTTGAAAGCAAACAACATTCTATTTGTATTCTAAAAATCGTTTCATTTCAGTAAACATCACCGGCTTTGGATGACGTGCATTCAATGAACCTTTCGCAAGAAAGATGAAAAAGGTACTACAGATGATGTTATTCCTTCAGCCAGCCTCCCGAATGTTCGGGATGCAAAACAGCATATCGCACGCCGTTTATCATCTTGTTAGCCGGTCTCGAAGTTTATGCAAGTCCTGCGTATTGTAAATAGTACGAAATCTCTTTTCCTTTAATCCCTTATAAAGCGGTTTGTCTCCCGTCCATAAAATACCTTTCAAATGTTTGGTTAAGGCAACAAAATCAGTGTCGTCTAAATCTATGTCTGCAACGAATGTTTCGGCCTTTTCCCAGTCTCTTTGTGGGATTAGTTCTTCATTAATGAAGGTCAATTTTGTCAGCATCTTCTCATAAGAGGTCTCCAGTTCCGGTCTGTCAATTTAGAAATCTTTTTGAGCTTATCCCAATGTTTACGAATTTCAAGTCGTATATATTAATTGCTGTAAAACTCAAAAATGTTCTCGGAATTAAAAATAAGGTCGCCAATCGTTCCTTCTGAATTCAGCAGGCAAGAGAAAATAATGTTGGTATCAACAATTATCTTCTTCATTTAATAAAGCGTTTACGATTTTTTTTCCACCACCCTTTTTTTACTTCGTTTGCAAGTTTGTCCACCTGGTCTTGTGTTGCTTTGGAATTTGCAGTTGCTTCTTTATAAGTTAGGTAATCAACAAGCCGCTGCAGTCCAGTTGTGTCTACCGATGACTGCAAACGAATAATTACTTCTCTTGATGTTCTTTCGATCAACATATTCTTACTTCTTTTGTCTGGGTAAAGTTAAGTGAAATTTACAAGTTAACTGAACTGAAGGACTGTCTGCTCAAATGGCAAGCAACAAAGAAATAGCCGCTTTTTATCATTTAAGATAGTGGTTCGGGTTTTGGTACACTTCCCGCCGGACGTGATTTATCATCAGGAAGCGGAATAAACTGAGTATTATCAGTTGGCGGTAGTTTTATTCTTCCCTGCTTCCAGTCTGCCTTCGCCTGTTCTATGCGCTCTCTGCGCGATGAAACAAAATTCCACCAGATCAATCTTTCTCCAAGTGGCTCACCACCCAAAAGCATCAGCGTTGTGTTTTCTTTCGCCCTGATAACAGGTTCCTCGTTTTTATGGAACACGGCCATTTGTCCTGTATGATACGTAATTCCGGATATTTCCACGCTTCCTTTTGCGATATAAAAGGCTCTTTCGGTATGTCCATTCGGAAGGACAAAAGTCGCCCCAGGCTGAAGAACTGCATGCAGATAGAATAAAGGAGAATTTATTTTTACATCATTATTCAATCCGTAGGCGTTACCGGCAATGAGCCGCATCCATATTCCTTTGTCGGTAAAAACCGGCAATTGATCCGGTGTATAATTATTAAAAGAAGGATGATCTTCCTCATCTTTTTCAGGAAGTGCTACCCAGGTTTGTATCATTTCCAACTGGCTTCCTGCCAGCGCAGCCGGATCTTCAAATCTTTCAGAATGCGAAATCCCACTACCGGCGGTCATCCAGTTTACCTCACCGGGCCTGATGATTTGCTCCACGCCTAAACTGTCGCGATGGGTTACCTGGCCGCCAAAAAGATAGCTAATCGTGGATAATCCAATATGCGGATGGGGCAATACATCCAAAGATGCTAATACAGACGGTGTTTCCAAAACCGGGCCCGCATGATCCATAAAAATAAAAGGGCCAACCATCCGTCTGAGGCGAAAAGGCAGAATGCGCTTTACTTTCATCGATTTACTGATAGCGGCGGGGCGTGCTTCTATAACTATTTCGGGCATGAGTGGTATTTTATATTAATTAAAAATCCTGTTATTATCTTTCCAGTAAACCTACAAATAATC
>JBQCFO010000166.1:0-6910 GCA_051959055.1 Ginsengibacter sp.
TTCTTTAATTACCAGGTCGAGGCCACGCGCAATTTGTCTCTGAGATAAATGTTCAGATGGTTTGAGATTCATAGGATTTTCAGCTTTCTTGAAATTAAAAAGATCCTTAATAAGGTTGGAGATAAAAAGTATTCCGTTTAATTTCAGAACGCAAAATTAAAATGTTATTGAGAGTAATAACATCTGACTTCTTTAAAAAATTGTCTTCTCATGAGGATTTAACAAATAAGGGGAAAAGAATCTTAATAATGTTTTGAAAACCAGGAAATGAAGTGATGCGTTTTTTCATAATGGTATTCAACCGGAAAATGATTTCTGATTATTTGTTCTTTTGCTGCACACTGAAATCTTTTAACCTCTTTCATTGCCAACTTATTCCCGGTTCAGGAGGTAAAATATTTTTTAAATTACCCCATAGAAATGCAATTAATAAAAAAACATTTTTTTTGTTTAAATGAGTAAATTGCTCAACTTAAAATTTAAAACCCAACAAAATGAAAAAAATTGCTTTTACGCTTTTAAGTTTTCTTTGCATTGTAGCGCTTACAAAATGTAATTCTACTTCTACAAAAAGCACATCCGAAACCGATTCTACTTCGACTTCAAACACAGCTGATACTTCCAACATCACTGCCGATTGGAAAATTGGCGTGCAAATGTGGACATTCAGAGTTTTCACATTTGCTGAAGCATTGGATAAAGTGGATAGCGCAGGGGTAAAATATATTGAAGCTTTCTGGGGCCAACCTTTGGGAGGAGGAATGAAAGATAGTTTTGGCGTAAGAATGTCTGATGCCAGCAAAACTAAATTGAAAGATATGCTCAAATCAAAAGGCATTAGTATGGTAGCAATGGGGGTTATCGTGCCAAAAACAAAAGAGGAATGGAAACAGGCTTTTGATCTTGCAAAAGAATTTGGACTCAGTTATATTACCGCAGAGCCACTGAAAAATCAATGGGATATGGTAGATAGTATGGCTGGGGCTTACGGCATAAAAGTGGCCATACATGATCATCCAAAGCCAAATGCTTACTGGAGTCCTGATTCTGTATTAGCTGCAACGGTTGGGCATCCAAATATTGGATCGTGTGCAGATTTAGGCCACTGGGCACGCAATGGCGTTAATCCGGTTGATGCGTTAAAAAAACTTGAAGGCCATGTATTTGGTGTGCATTTGAAAGACATCACAAAATTTGGTGATACACACGCTGCAGATACGATTGTTGGAAAAGGAGTGATTGATTTCCCACCGATTTTCCAGGAACTGAAACGACAGCATTTTAAAGGAATGTTTTCTATAGAACACGAATCAAACTGGTATCATAGTTTACCTGATGTTATAGAAACAGTGAAATTTTATAGTGACCAGGTAGCCAGGCTGAAATAGGTTTTACTGATTTTTTTTTTTAAAGATTTGGAAATGCACCGCTTTACTTGCATTTCCGAATCTTTTTTAGTTTAGTTAAAATCGTTTTCTGACGCTTTCTTCATTTGTTTTTACAAATAATTTACGTGTTTAGCTTTTAAATCAAGCTTTTCCTCATTATTTAATTTTCACACCTTAACTTTATCGCCCCAAAAAAAATAATTTTTTTTTTAAACTATTCATTTTTTAAAAAATTCGATTATCCATGTCATCACATATAAGACAATTTCTCGATTTTGAACAACCTATAAAAGAACTCTACGAACAAATTGAAGAGAATAAGAAACTGGCTTCAAAAAATCCATCAGTAGATTATCAACCGATTATCAGTGAACTTGAACATAACATTCTGAATAAGCGAAAAGAAATTACTGAAAACTTAACGCCCTGGCAAAAAGTGCAACTAAGCCGGCATCCTGACAGGCCTTATACTTTGGAGTATATATTAAAAATGTTTACAAATTTCTTAGAATTGCATGGCGATAGGAATGTGAAAGATGATAAAGCGATGATCGGCGGTTTTGCGCAATTGGATGGAGAAACGATTATGGTAATTGGACAGCAAAAAGGAACCAATACCAAAATGCGGCAGATGCGTAATTTCGGAATGGCAAATCCTGAAGGATACCGCAAGGCGTTGCGCCTGATGAAGCTTGCAGAAAAATTTAATAAGCCTGTCCTTACCTTAATTGATACTCCGGGCGCTTATCCCGGTCTGGAAGCTGAAGAGCGTGGACAAGGAGAAGCGATTGCAAGAAATATTTATGAAATGATTCGCCTCAAAGTACCGGTAATTTGTGTTATCATTGGTGAAGGAGCCAGTGGCGGCGCTTTGGGTATTGGAGTAGGAGACAGGGTTCTGATGCTGGAAAATTCCTGGTATACGGTGATTTCTCCTGAAAACTGCAGCTCTATTTTATGGCGCAGTTGGGCACAAAAAGAAATTGCGGCGGAGCAATTAAAACTTACTTCAGAAGACATGTTAAAATTTGGTTTGGTGGATGGCATCATTCGTGAACCGCTTGGTGGTGCGCATTGGAATTATGATGAAGCCGCGGACAATTTAAAAACTTATATCAAGCCAATCCTGAAGGAATTAGAAAAAATAGATCCGCAGGAAAGAATTAATCAACGCATCGAAAAATTTAATAAAATGGGTTTTTGGGATGAATGAAGGGTTGAAGGGTGAAAGCTTAATGTTGAATGTGGAGACCTTGAACCTTAAACCTTAAACCTTAAACCTTGAACCTAAAACTTTGAACCTTGAACTTTAAACAATGAACTCTTTAACAAATAAACTAACAGGAACCGGAGTTGCCATCATTACTCCTTTCAAAAAAAATCACGATGTTGATTTTGATGCACTTGGTAAAATGATCGATTTCGTCATTGATAATGGCGTAGAGTATATCGTAACCCTTGGTACGACAGGAGAAACTCCTACTCTTACCAACCAGGAACAAAGGGAAATTGTTGACTTTACTGCAAAAAAAATCAATGGCCGTGTGCCGCTGGTTTTAGGAATCGGGGGCAACAATACAAAAGAAGTAATCGCTCATTTTTCCAATTTTTCGTTAGAAAACATTACGGCCATTTTAAGCTCAAGTCCAAACTATAACAAACCTTCGCAGGAAGGAATTTTTCAACATTACAAGGCGATTTCAGAGGCCTCATCTTTGCCCATTATCCTGTACAATGTGCCTGGAAGAACATCCAGCAATATTACTGCAGAAACGACTTTACGGCTCGCCGGCGAATGTGAAAATATTAAAGGAATAAAAGAGGCAAGTGGCAATATGATTCAATGCATGCATATTTTGAAAAACATGCCGGAGGATTTTTTATTTGTGAGTGGCGATGATAACATTTCACTTCCTTTGATTGCGTGTGGAGCTAAAGGCGTAATAAGTGTTGTGGCAAATTGTTTTCCGAAAGATTTTTGCAACATGATTCGTTTTTCTTTGCAACATGATTTTGCAAATGCGCAAAAATTTCAATATAAATTATTGCCTGCTTACGATCTTTTATTTGTAGAAAATAATCCTGCAGGTGTCAAAGCGTTTTTATATGAAATGAAATTAATTGAAAATGAATTGCGCCTTCCTTTGGTTACATTAAGCACTCCTTTCCATCAGAAAGTATAAGATTTTCTTGCTTCGATTTCTTAAGAAATTTCATTTATGCAAAAATTAAAAAAACAGTTATTTGTTGCTTTACTGCTGTTTGTTTCAACCGTTTCTTTTGCTCAATATAAAATAAAGTTTCTGGTGAAGCAACCGTCTCTCCTGCATTCTATGGATGATATTTATATCGCTGGGAATTTCAATGTTTGGAATCCTGCAGATAAAAATGCAGAATTTCATCCTGAGCAAAACGGCATTTTATCGGTAACTCTTTCTTTGCCGGCAGGAGATTATGAATATAAATTTACAAGAGGAAACTGGGAAAAAGTGGAAACCGATGCTGCCGGAAATGGAATACAAAACCGCAATTTTAGATTGAAATCCGATACAATGATCCGCATCAATATTTTGGGCTGGAATGATGATTTCAAACAGAATGCAGCGAGTTCAAAAACAAATAGTTCGGCATCGGTGAATGTGAAAATAATGGATACCGCGTTTTATATGCCCCAATTGAAACGTACGAGAAGAATCTGGCTTTATTTGCCATCGGATTATGCAAAATCAGAAAAGAAGTATCCTGTATTATACATGCATGACGGACAAAATCTTTTTGAAAATAAAACTTCCTATTCCGGTGAGTGGGGCGTAGATGAATACCTTGATTCAGTTTTTCAAAAAGGACAAAAGGAAGTGATTGTTGTAGGAATTGATAATGGTAATTTTAAGAGAATGCAGGAATACAATCCGTGGGAGTTTCAAAGCTTTGGAAAAGGTGAAGGAGATAAATATGTTGATTTTTTAGTCAAAACTTTGAAGCCATATATTGATAAACATTTTCGTACTTTAAAAGACAAACCAAATACATTCATCGCAGGAAGTTCAATGGGAGGGCTTATTTCGCTGTATGCCGTTTTGAAATATCCCAACGTTTATGGCGGCGCTGGAATTTTTTCTCCTGCGTTCTGGACAGCGTCCGGAATTGACAGCACGGTACTTGCAAATGGCAAAAAAGTAAATTCCAGATTGTTTTTTTATGCCGGTGGCAAAGAAGGAGATTCCATGATTCCGGATATGAAAAGAATTGAAAAAGAAATTAAGGAACGTTCTAAATCTCCTGTAAAAGAAATCATTGACGCAAACGCCAAACACAATGAAGCCGCATGGAGAAAATACTTTCCGGATTTTTATGAATGGACGGTGGAGCAGTGAATGCTGAACCGGGAATCGCGAATGTACAAATCGCATTATTTCTTCTTTTGCTGAGAATACACGAGGATCATTTTTTTTAGAATTTCAGTAATTTCAAAAATATTAACCAACTTCGATTATTACGGCAACCGGTAGCAAAAAATCATGCCAGGTAACAAGTCCCTTCTTCTGCTATTTCTGTATTTGGAAAAATTTCGCAAGCCTCTTCTTTGAATTTTTCAAGTGTATTGTACATGGAAGAAAAATGCCCGAGTAAAAGCTTTTTTGCTCCGGCTTTTTTTGCAATCGTTGCAGCCTGTATGGAAGTAGAATGATATCTGTCAATTGCTTTTGTTTCTAAATCAGCGAGATAAGTGCTTTCATGATAAACCAAATCAACACCTTTTATTTTTTCGGCAATCGGCTCATAAAAAGCAGTGTCGGCGCAGTATGCATAAGATTTTGGTGCTTCTGAAGGAATCGTAAGAAGTTCATTTTTGATTACCTGGCTTTCTTCATTTATAAAATCTTCACCGCGATGTAGATTTTCATAAAAGGACTTTGGCACTTTAAATTTTATTACTTCATCTGCTAATATCTTTCTTGGATTTTTCTTTTCCCTGAAAAGAAAACCCCAGCATTCTATCCGGTGATTTACATTAAAACATTCAACAGAAAATTTTTTATCTTCAAAAATAATTTCTTCTTTCTCCAGGCTATGAAAATAAAGTTGAAAAGGCAGACCCGATCCCGACACATCCATTTGTATCTGGATAATTGATTTTAATTTTTCGGGAGCATAAATATGTAGTTCGTTTAAACGATTGTTTAAAGCAAGACTATTAAGCAACCCAATTAAACCAAAGTAATGATCACCATGCAAGTGAGAAATAAAAATATGATTGATGCGGCTTTTTTTGATTTTGTAAAAATTCATTTGCATCTGTGTTCCCTCTCCGCAATCAATTAATACATAGTGCTCACCAGTTTGCAAGACCTGTGCGCTTGGATGCCTGTTGTGAGAAGGTACGGCGGAATTGTTTCCTAAAATGGTTACAGCTATCACTCAAATTTTATTTTTCTGTGGGGTTCTTTTTACCCAATTTAATGATTGAATAATTCAAATGTCCCAACAATCAATAATGATGATTCAATCATAAAAACTCTCTTTCTATTTCTTCCATCTGCACGATATCCCACGCCTCACTTTCTGTTGGTGTAACATTCAGAAGTTCCAGCAATTCATTTTTATCCAAATAATCAGAAACGGAGTTATCAAGATTACAAAATACAATGGAATGGTTGGCATCATAAAATGTTTGCTGAACCGAAACGAGCGCATTTGCAGGAGATAATTCAATTTCCTGTACATTCATGAAATTCACCACTACGTTGCTTACTGGTTTATTCAAAAATTCAAGAATTGTTTTTTTAAAATCTCCTGTCATATTTTCAGTTAATTTTTGTTCTTCCAGCGTAATGACGTGCATTTTTTCTTTGGTATCAATTTTGACTTTCATGTTTTCAGTTTAGAAGAGTAACGCAAGATTTTTTCAAAGATATTAAAAAGGAAAAGCTTGCTCTTTAAAAGTTTTTAGAAATAAATGGTGTGCAAAGTGTAAATAAAACTGTAAAAAGAACATAATTCTTTAATATTTTTTACAAATCGTATTTTTTAATCTTTCACTATTCCTTTTCTTTTTAACAACCTGTGCATTCTTTTAAACGTTAATTAATAGAATTTATTTATTATTATTGTAGAGCATTAAATTAATAGCGCTCAAATTAAATTGTTTATAAATGGACAACAATTTTTCTACTCAAGTAAAAGAAATTATTTCTTACAGCCGCGAAGAAGCTTTGCGGTTGGGAAATGACTTTATCGGCACGGAGCATCTGGTTCTGGGACTGATAAGGGATGGCGAAAACACTGCGATGAAAATCCTGAAATCGCTGAATGTGGATTTGTATGAATTAAGAAAAGAAATCGAACTCGCCGTAAAAGATAAAACAGGTAAAAATATAGCTAACATTAATTCACTTCCACTTACCAAACAGGCAGAAAAAGTAATAAGAATCACCGTTTTGGAAGCAAAAACGAATAAAAGCCCATTGGTGGAAAGTGAACATCTGATGCTTTCTATTTTGAAAAATAAAGAAAATATCGCT
>JBQCFO010000167.1:0-2187 GCA_051959055.1 Ginsengibacter sp.
AATCTTTCCCAAATGAAGCAAATCGGCAGCGTGGATGAACGCTTTCAATCTTACAATGTAGAAATGGTGGAAGTTGTAGGTGGAAAATTCTGGAAGCCGTATAAAATGATGGACAGCCTGCCTTCGGCCAAAGCGGGCGCAACGTATGATATTTCTCAAAATAACGATCAGATGTACCGGCAGCTTGCCCCCATTAACCTGGCAGATAAAAGATTGATGAACCTGGCCAAAGCGCTTGCCCCAGCTTATGTACGGGTAAGCGGCACATGGGCTAATGCAATATATTTTCAGGACAATGATGAACCGAAAATGGCTAAAGCTCCGGCTGGTTTTGTGAATGTATTGACAAGGAAAGAATGGAAAGGAGTATTGGATTTTATAAAGGCTACCGATTCCAAACTCGTTACTTCATTTGCGGTATCAAATGGCGTTCGGAATGCGCAGGGCGTATGGACGCCAAAAGAAGCACAGAAAATTGCAAACTATACCAAAAGCCTTGGCGGAGCCATTGCCGCAGCAGAACTTTTTAATGAGCCATCAATGCCAACCGCGGGCGGCGAGATGAACAAAAACTATAATGGAAGTAATTTTGCAAAAGACGTAGCTGCTTATACAGTATGGGCAAGAAAGGAAGTGCCCAACATGTTGCTGCTTGGCCCTGGGTCTGTTGGAGAAGGCATACCGGGTGTGTCCTTTGCGATGGGTGGCATGAAGATACTTTCTACAGATTCTATGATGTCGGCAGACCCCAAACCGGTATTTGATGTTTTTACTTATCATTATTATGGAGCGGCTTCCATGCGCATGATGCAAAGCGGCCCGTTTTCAATAAAGGCTGAAAACGCATTATCTGATGCCTGGCTGCGCAGAACTGATACGGTCGCCGATTACTATAAAGGATTAAGAGATAAATACAATCCCGGCAAACCAATTTGGATCACAGAAACAGCCGAAGCGGCAGCAGGTGGCGATCCATTTTCAGCCACTTACCTGGATTGTTTTCGCTACTTATACCAGTTAGGTTCGTTGGCTAAAAAAAACATCAGGGTAATTATGCACAATACCCTTGCAGCAAGTGAATACAGCCTTATTGACCAGGATACGCATTTGCCAAAACCCGATTATTGGGCGGCATTTTTATGGTCAAAATTAATGGGCACCAATGTGTACGACGCAGGTGGCGGAAGGCCTGGAGTCTATTTATTCGCACACAATCTGAAAGGGAAGCCTGGCGGCATTGCTCTTTTGGTTATCAATACCAATAAAAATTCCGCTTCTTTCCACATTCCTTCCGATGCTGAGCAGTATACTTTAACTTCTAAAGAATTGCAGGGAACAACCGTGATGTTGAATGGAAAGGAATTGCAATTGGGTGCCAATGATGAACTGCCGGAAATAATAGGCGACATGATAAAAGCTGGTGATAAAAGGCTTCCGCCTGTGAGTATCAGTTTCATCACTTTTGCTGGAGTACGTAATTCAAACTAATGAATGCAAAACCTGGCAAAGGTGCCAGGAAACAGGCATAAGCTTTGAGCATTTATTTTCTCTAAAAACATTATCATGAAAACAAAACAAACCGTTGCAGTTTTTGGAGCAAGCGGAAGTATGGGATCTGCCATTACCAAAAGTATTGCCAAAGGTCCTTATCGTTTGTTGCTGTTGTCGAATGAGCCGGAAAAACTTCAAAAGCTTCAATCGGATATTTTAAAAGAATTTCCTGATGCTGAAGCGGAAGCCGTGCAAACGCTGATAGATGCGCGCTGGAAAGCAGATATTTTTATTCTTGCGGTTCCCTATTCTTCCGAAAAAGAAATTGTTCAGGAAATTTTGGACATGGCCGAAGGAAAGATCGTTATTAGCATTACGAATCCCATCAATAAAGATTTAAGTGGATTAGTAACTCCACCGGGCACAAGCGCTGCCGAAGAACTGCAAAAATTACTTCCCAAATCGAAAGTAATAAAAGCCTTTAATACTACGTTCGCTGCAGATTTTACGCATCCTGTGATTGATGGAAAGCAAGTGGATTCCTTTATTGCAGGCAACGATGAACAATCAGTAAAAACGGTTTCCGAGATGATAAAAACAGTGGGGTTTAATCCAATTGTCGCGGGCAGCCTCCAGGTAAGCAGGACATTGGAAAATATGCAATTACTGCTGATGCAACTTGGTTTAAAATACAAT
>JBQCFO010000168.1:0-10213 GCA_051959055.1 Ginsengibacter sp.
ATTGTGGGGCAATAATTTTTCAATGGTTGCAGCCGTTTATCCTCTTTTCCGAAACAGAAGTGGCAAAATTTAAAAAGTAGAAATGCGCATCAATGATTGCTTTGAAAGGAGTTTGAATGGTGAAAGGCCAGGAGACAGCAGCAAAGAAATGAAGGCCATGATTGCTTACATTAAATGGATTGGCAAGGATGTATCCAAGGCAAGAAAACCAACAGGAGCCGGTTCTGAAACACTTCCTTTTTTGTCGAGGGCAGCAGATACTGTAAAAGGAAAAATAGTATATATCTCTGTATGCGAAAAATGCCATGGAAAAGATGGAGAAGGAATACTGCAGGATAACCAGGTAGAATATTTATATCCGCCCCTATGGGGCAAGCATAGTTATAATAATGGCGCAGGAATATATCAGCTTTCAAAATTTGCCGGATATATAAAAAATAATATGCCATACGGAACCAGCTTTAAAAAACCCTTTCTATACGATGAACAAGCCTGGGATGTAGCCGCTTATGTAAACTCCCGTGCACGGCCTGCAAAAGTTTTTAAAATGGATTGGCCTGATTTATCTACAAAGCCAATCGATTATCCATTTGGCCCTTATGTTGACACCTTTTCGATGTTGCAGCATAAGTATGGGCCATTTGAACCTATCCGGAAATTTTATGTAAACCACAAGAAAATTCCCGCAAAAATTTCCAGGTTTTCTTTCATTTTTTTTAAACAACTCTAAAATTTTTTATGATGAAAAAGATCACATTAATTACAGCAATATTCCTCTTCTTTTCGGCTTTTGCTCCTGCTCAAAAAGCAGATTACAAAGTAGTCTTTGATATCACCAGCAGCGATTCAGTAAATCAAAGGGCACTGCTTCGCGAAATGCAACTTATAAAAGATGAGAATCCAGATGCGCAAATAGAAGCGGTGATTTACGGGCAGGGACTTAGTTTGATTAAAAAAGACGATGCCCGGTATGTCGATGCCATCAATCATTTAGTCTCTGAAAAAGACGTGTCATTTAAGGTTTGTGCACTTGCGATGAAACATCAGAATGTTGATAAAAGCCAGTTGCTTCCAGGGATTGCAATTGTACCGGATGGCATTTATGAAATCATTTCCAAACAGCACGATGGATGGGGATATATTAAAATAGCACATTGACAAAATAAAAGCCCCCCTGACGCCGTGACTTTTAAAAAATGATTTTATTTCTGAAAATGAAAGAAGGAAATCAAACAATTTCTTTGTTTGCTGTAAAGAAAATTATTAGTATTTAAATGGTTTATAGCAGGGAAGAAACAAAATATTGTATGATTTTAGGGTTGGAATGCTTCTCTGGTAGGGCAAGGTGGTCAAATTGAAATGGTTCGACGTCTTGTATCGTTCAGTCCCGCTAATTAAGTGCCACTGTTTCACCAATTTCTAAACCAGGGAAAAATTCTTTAGTAACATCTTCTATTGTTTTATTACAATTAAAAAATCCGGTAATTTTTTTAATAACGCCTTCTACAAGGGCATCCGGGCAACTGGCGCCGCTCGTGATTAATATTTTTACCGGCTTTTTTTCGGGCAGGTATGAAAGCGTTGTCACCTCCTCTTTCCTATCCATTTTATAATGCCTGATTTCTTTTGAAGAAATAATTTCATTTTCTGAACGAATAAAATAAGTGGGCAGCTTCACCTCACATAATTCTACCAGGTGCGAAGTATTAGAGCTGTTATATCCTCCTAAAACAATGGCCAAATCTGCCGGTGTATCGAGCAGCGCATATACCGCGCCCTGGTTATCATTGGTAGCATAGCACAGGGTATCTCTTGTATCTGCAAACCTCTCAAACACATTCGATTCTGAAAGACCATATTTTTTTATCATCGTTGCCTTTAAAAATTCTGCGATTGCCTGTGTATCGCTGGCCAGCATGGTTGTTTGATTGACCACACCAATTCTTTGAAGGTGCATGTCAATTTTAAAACCCTCTGAATATTGCCCTGCAAAATCAGAATAAAATTTTTCAGGATCAGCGGTTCCGGATATATATCCCGCCAGCTTTATCGCTTCCTTCATATCCTTCACAACCACAGTAGGCGAATGCACTGCACTGTGGCTGAATGTTGCCCGTGTTTCTTCGTGCTGCGGTTTGCCATGAACGATAACCGTATAATTGTTTTTGGCAATGGCCTGGGCACGGTTCCAGACTTTTTCCACAAATGGACAGGTTGTGTTATACTGTTCTATCTGAACGCCAGACTCTATTAGTTTTTGTTGTATTTGCACAGTAGTTCCAAAGGCAGGAACAATCACTATATCGCCGGGACAAAGTTGTTCGAAAGGAATCTGCTGATTACCTTTTGTATCCATCAAAAACTCAACTCCCCTGCTTTTCAGATCATCATTCACCTGCGGATTGTGAATCATTTCGCTTAGTAAATAAATTTTTTTATCCGGATTCTCTTCGATTGTCCTGAAAGAAATTTCAATGGCGTTTTCCACTCCAAAACAAAAGCCAAAATGACGGGCCAGATATATCTGCACCGCACCAAAATCCAGAAGGCTGGGAGTAAAATCTTTCTTTAATTTATCCTCTGCCTTGCGCCGGTTTTTTATAGCGGTAATCAAAGGACTTCGGTAAATAACGGGAACATTGAATTTTTTCATTTTTCGAAATTTCAATGCCAAAGTTACAACCTGATTTTTTGGCAAAACACCGATAAAAGGAATTATCAGTATTTTTATTTTTTTTAACCTAAAGGATCTATGGCAAATAAAAGAAATTATGAACACCCAAAATGGAGTTATTCTACCAATATATACGAGGTAAATGTGCGGCAATATACGCCGGAGGGAACTTATGCGGCATTTGCCAAAAGTCTTCCCCGGCTTAGAGACATGGGAGTACAGGTTTTATGGTTTATGCCCATCACTCCCATCAGCGATAAAGACCGGCTTGGTACATTGGGCAGTTATTATGCTGCCAAAAATTACGCCGCTTCGAATACGGAATTTGGAACAATTGATGAATTTAAGGATTTAATAAAAGAAGCACACAGATTGGGCTTTAAAGTAATTATTGACTTTGTGGCTGATCACACCGGTAATGATCATCAGTGGCTAACAGATTATCCTCAATTTTATGTAAAAGGCGAAAACAATGATTTTAGCCATCCGCATGGCTGGCTGGATGTTTCTCAATTAAATTATAATGTACCGCAGGTATGGAAATATATGGTTGATGTTTTAAAATTCTGGGTACAGGATTGTAATGTAGATGGATTTCGCTGCGATATGGCACACCTGGTTCCTCTCAATTTTTGGATCTATGCCAAAAGGAAAATGTCTAAACTAAAAGAAGGCCTTTTCTGGCTTGGCGAATGTGAAGAACCCGAATATCACAAAGTATTTGATGCCACTTATACCTGGAGGTGGATGCATGCGTCAGAAGATTTTTATCATGGAAAAATGAATCTCCAAAGTTTACTTACCGTGTTGTATAAATCAGTAACTGAATTTCCATGCAATTCTTTCCGCCTTTACTTCACGTCGAACCATGATGAAAACAGTTGGAATGGAACTGAATATGAAAAATATGGAGATGCTGCCCAATTATTCTCGGTATTTTCTTGTACCTGGAATGGCATTCCTTTGATCTACTCAGGCCAGGAAATGCCGAATAAAAAACGATTAAAGTTTTTTGATAAAGACCATATAGAATGGAATGACAAATTTGAATTACACGATTTTTATAAAACACTTTTGACACTCAGATCCAATAACAAATGCCTTCGCGCCGGAGATCCGAATGTGCTAACCCAAATTATTTCGCATCCGGATGATCATCGTGTTTTTTCTTACCTGCGAAAATATAAATCAAACCAGGTACTGGTCATATTAAACTGTAGCCATGAAGGTTTAAATTTTGAGGTAAAAAATGTAAAAGGTGTTTTTCGCAATGTGTTTGGCGGTGATGATATCAGTTTTGAAAAAACGAATCAGGTATATTTGAACGCCTGGGGTTATCTGGTTTTTGAAAAGGTAAGGATGTTGAGTTAAACTAATTTTCAATTGCTTTTTTATTCGGCAGACATGGAATTCTCACAATTTATCTGTCAGTACAGGAATATGATATAACCGCCGAATTAAAAAAAATGTGTCAAGCCAGGCAGTAAAGGAATAAATAAGTCAAATTCTTTTTTTTAAAAAAAAAATAAAATACCTTTTTATTATTTCCGTGAAAGAATGGCAACAGTCAGCCTGCTAACGCAAAATAATTTCTCCTTTTCATCATAAATTTTGATATCCCAAACATGCGTTGTTTTGCCCAAATGCAATGGGCGCGCTGTTGCAGTTACCATGCCTTCTGCTACGCTTCGCAAATGATTTGCATTAATTTCAAGGCCTACACAATAATTTTTTTCACGATCAATAACGAGTGCAGAGCCAACGCTGCCAATAGTTTCAGCCAATACGCATGAAGCGCCTCCATGAAGAAATCCATAGGGCTGACGGGTTTTGGCAGTTACCGGCATAGACATTTTTAAAAAGTCAGCTCCTATTTCTACCCATTTTAACCCAAGAAATTCTGACATCGTATTTGCACCCAGTTGGCTTAAATCTTCAATAGTGATATTTTTATCAAACCAGATATACATTTTTCGTGAGTATGATTTTGAAAGAAAATATGGGTTTTTAATAAAGCGCTTTCTTTACCACTTGTGGCAGAAATTGTGAAATATCACCGTTGTTGCGAAGTACATCTCTTATAAGGGTACTGGCGATTGAAGTATATTTTGGAAGTGTCGTTAGAAAAATAGTTTCCACATTATTTTTTAAACTTCTGTTCATGTCGGCAATGGCTTTTTCGTACTCAAAATCATTCACATAGCGAATGCCACGCAAAATAAAATCGGCGCCTACTTCTTTGCAGCAATCTACAGTTAGTCCATCATAAGCGAGCACTCCGATTCGGGGCTCATCCTTATAAATTTCTTTCAGCCATTCTAACCGTTGCTCTTCAGAAAACATGGGAACTTTATTACTGTTCCTTCCCAGGCCAATGTATAATTTATCAAACAACGGAAGGGCCCGATCAATGATGTCGGTGTGGCCAAGAGTAACAGGGTCAAAGGTTCCCGGAAATAAGCAGATTCGTTCCATAAAAAATTTTTGCTTTATTTTAAAATAATAATCTCAACTAAAAGTTTGTTGATTGCTAAGTAAATATAACACAGCCATTCTGATTGCCACGCCGTTTTCTACCTGTTGCAAAATAATGGATTGATTGGAATCTGCTACATCGCTGTCTATTTCTACTCCTCTGTTGATAGGTCCGGGGTGTAGAATTACGATCTCTTTATTTAAACTGTCCAACAATTTTTTATTGACACCATAGACCAAATTATATTCTCTTAACGAAGAAAATAAAACCTGGTTCTGGCGTTCCAATTGGATGCGGAGAATGTTAGCGACATCACACCATTCCAATGCTTTTTTGAGGTTGTATTCAACACGGATATCAAAAGCTTCCTGAATGTATTTCGGAATGAGCGTTGGTGGCCCCGCCACCATCACTTCTGCACCAACTTTTTTTAATAAAAAAATATTGCTCAGCGCCACCCGCGAATGCATAATATCGCCAACGAGCACTATTTTTTTCCCTTCTAATTTTCCGAGTTTTTCTTTTATAGAATATGCATCCAATAAAGCCTGCGTAGGATGTTCGTTTATTCCGTCGCCCGCGTTGATAATAGCAGCCGGGATATGTTTGGCCAAAAAATGAGGTGCGCCGCTGGCACTGTGGCGCATTACTACCATATCCACTTTCATGGATAAAATATTATTTACTGTATCCAGTAAGGTCTCTCCTTTTGAAACCGAAGATCCTGAAGCGGAAAAATTAAGCGTATCAGCGCTCAGTCTTTTTTCGGCTACTTCAAATGAAATGCGTGTCCTTGTTGAGTTTTCGTAAAATAAATTCACGATTGTGATGTCGCGTAAAGACGGCACCTTTTTTATGGGCCTCTGTAAAACTTCTTTAAATTGAGTGGCAGTCGAAAGAATTAATTCAATGTCGGAGAGTTGTAAATCTTTAATGCCAAGAAGATGTTTGGTGGATAGTTGCATTAAAGGTCAAAGCTAAATGAAAAAATGGAAATTGAGAGTGTGGGAATAATATTTTTTTACAAATGAAAATTAAATGCACTAATCAACAAAGGGCGTTGCCCGTTGCTCTGCTATTTCGCCCTTTCAGGGCTATGAGTCACGCATATTACCAGCCTTGAAAGGGCGGAATATTTTAGCATAGGGTATCAACCTATGAGTTTGTCGAATCGGAATCGATAACTTAATCCCAAACATACCTTTCGTCAAAATCGACGTTATATTTTTTAAAAAAATACCTGCATTCATCCTGGTAAGATTTGTTAGTATGATGTGCCTTTTGGTTTTCAATATAATTTATGACATGCTCAAACTCTGAAGGATTTACCGAGAAGGCTGAATAGCCACCCTGCCAATAAAAATGCGCATATTTATCACCTTTCGTTTTTATCCATTTACTAAAAGTCTTTTTCACTTCTTCCAATAAGTCCATTACTGCAATCTTTCATGAAAATTTGCACAAAAAATGGATATGATCTAAATGGCCACCTACTTTTATTGGTTCACATTCTAATGCTTTACAAGTACCAGCGACATACGCATCCAGTTCATTTTCAATTTCTTCATCAATGAATGGCTCCCGATATTTGGTGCTAAAACTGATGTGTCAATAAATTTGTGCTAAGGATTGCGGCATAACAGCTTTTTAAATTTACAAAACAGAAGATTAAATTCTCAGCAATTATATTTCTCAAATATTTTTTCCCAAATTTCACAACAACTATGGATACAATAAATATTTAACCCGCATTTTTTTATATTCACTCAATCCAGGCTCCCAGCTTTGCCGGATTTCTTCTTCACTTTTTCCTGAAATAATCTGTTGTTTAAACAAATCTGTACCCGCAAGGCCATCAATACTTCCCATTTGTCTACTTTGAGAACGATCGAAGAATTTTTCTTTTTGCGGATAATTTTTATATAAATCCATCATCCATTTAATATTAATCCTGCCGCTTTTGCGGAAGGCAGTCATATCATATTCTCTCAGATCCATGCCATAACAAACTTCATTCTGGTGCAAAGGTGTTTCCGACATTCCCTGCAAGCTAACCGGGGTAAAAGAAAATGGATAAATACCTTTCAAAGCGGGGCTTCCCAAAACAGTAAAAGGAATATGCGTGCCACGCCCCTGGCTGATTATTGTGCCTTCAAATAAGCACAATGACGGATACAGAAGAATCGATTGTTGTGAATTAAGATTTGGTGAAGGATGTACCGGCAATGTATAATCCATGTTGTGCGCATAATTTTTTACTGGTATAATGGTGACCTTACATTTTAATTTTCCGGGAATCCATCCTTCGCCGTTGATCATTTGCGCAAACTCTCCGATAGTCATGCCATGAGTGATTGGAATCGGGAATTTACCAATACCGGATTTAAATTTCATATCCAACACAGGCCCATCAACAAAACCATTTGGATTAGGCCGGTCGAGAATCAATAATTCTTTACCAAATTCTGCACAGGATTCCATCACATCGCAAAGTGTATTAATCTTCGTATTAAAACGGCAGCCTACATCCTGGAGATCAAAAACCATGATGTCAATGGAAGTCATGTCTTCTTTGGATGGCTTTCTTTTTATTCCATATAAAGAAACTATCTGAATGCCGGTTTCGGGGTCCGTTTCATCGCTTACAACTGCGCCATTGCTTGCATTACCACGAAATCCATGTTCAGGACCAAATATGGTTTGAATGTGGATTCCAAGCTTGAGCAAACTATCCACACTTGATTTGTTACCGATAATCGATGTTTGATTTACAACCATTCCAACCCGTTTGCCTTTCAAATATGGCAGATATTTTCCCACCTGGTCAGCCCCCGTTATGATTGGCTTTTTGTGAAAACTGCAATCATACAAAGTTGCCCTGCTGGCTGTAATTGAAAAAGGAATTGAAATAAATAAAATGGCAATACTGATGAAGCGTAGTTTCATAATTTAAAGTTAATTAGTAACGAATTTATCAAAAGTCTGAGAATAATCTATAATAAGAACAATAATCCCGAAATGTAACGGTGTAGTACAAACGAAATTAATTTACCTGTCTAAAAAACTTTTCAAAAAAGGCTTCCGCAAATATGATTGCTTATTTTCAGTTGTTGCCTAATTTTTAAGCAAGTCCAGAGAGTTTAAATTGCTTAATTCCATGATATACTTTAATGAAAGATTGCTTTATTAAAAATACAAATCCTCCATATTTCTTTCTTTACTGCAAACGAACCTTAATTTATAAGCCCGATCATTTTGGAATGAATAACCGCTTCAGAACTATGTTCAAAGTAACAACAGCTTACTCCAAGGCCTTCGATTTCAGTAATTATTTTTTGCGTTTTTTCGGAATATGATTTTCCAAGCGAACGAATATAAACCCCAAATATTTTTTTAGGGAAATGAGAAGCCACTGATAAATAAATTTCCGGATCTTTTTGTGAATCATCGCCCAATAAAACAAAATGAAGGTGCGGAAATGTTTCTATGATCCTGGCGATGCGCATAAATTTTGTCATTAAATCGGTTTGACCAGATTTCCAGAATTGGCTAATCGTTTTTAGGCGGCTTAACAAAAAAATTCCTTTTGGCATTTCCTGAATCCGGGTAAACTCAACAATAAAATCATATAAATTCCACTCACTTCCTGATACATAAAAAAACGGATTGCCATTGTGGTTTTTTTGATTGCCTGCAGCAAGCAATTGATAATGATTTACCACTCCTTCAAAAACTTTTCGGCTATGCGCATTTTTACCAAACAGGGCTACCAATCTTCTTCGTAAAAAGGATGAATGAGAAATTAAAAATGTATCATCAATGTCAGAAATAAAAGCATGTTGCGATGCAAAGGGAATGTAAACACTTCCATGTTGTTGAATATTTTCTAAAAGATACTTTTCTTCATTAAGCCGTACCACCACAGGATTCCATCCTTCTTTTGGAATCCGTTTGACAGGTATTTCAAAATTAAAAAATCCGTCTTTCGATGTATTTGTTTCGTAAATATCTCCTTCCCATTCAATCGAAATTTTAGCATTTGAAAAAGGAACAACCATAAATAACCTGAGCATGGAAAATAAATTGACAAATATGTTTTGACGGTAAGTTTTTCTCGGGGCCGCGCTTAGTTTTAATACATGCCCAAGCACCATTATTTTTTCAGTATTGCCAAAACCATTATAAACTTTTATTACCGGATGATTATTTAACCTGAATAAAAAAAATAATTTGTGTTTTATCTTTTTGCGAAAAGAAATTTTCTTTACTTTATGTAATGCATTTTCTGTCATAAATAAATATTACAAAGATAAATGGAGCGTTCTTCGATCGATATATTATTCATTCTGAATCCGATTTCAGGAGGAAAAAATAAAACAAACTGGAAGTCCATTATTAAAGATTATTTTAAAACACTCTCCCAAAAAATCGATTTTTTTATTTTAACCGGAACTGATGACGCCGCTTCCATAAGAGAACGTATAGAAAAAACCGCGCCGCAAAAAATTGTGGCAGTAGGAGGTGACGGAACTGTATCGCTTGTCGCAAAACAGTTATTAAATTCTTCAATTCCGATGGGAATATTGCGCGCAGGTTCTGCCAACGGCATGGCAACAGAATTAAATATTCCTGAAGATCCAAAGTTGCAAATGGAAATTATACTAAACGGAAAGATGCGCAAGTGTGATGTAATTAAAATAAACGATAAAGATATATGCCTTCATTTAAGTGACTTTGGATTGAACGCACGCATTGTCAAATATTTTGACAAAAGTTCTTTTAGAGGAATGTGGGCGTATGGTAGGGTGTTTATAAAAATACTTTTGCAGCGCAAATTATTCGATGCACATCTTGTTGCAGATAACCTTGATTTGAAAATTCATGCCTATATGATTGTAATTGCCAATGCTACCAAATACGGCACTGGCGCCGTTATCAATCCCGATGGCAAGATGGAGGATGGCACAGTGGAGCTGGTACGGGTACGGAGGATGGCATGCATTGAATTCGTCAAAATGTTTTGAGGCAGTATGCCGTTTACTGCGAAAAGGGTAGAGCTGTTG
>JBQCFO010000169.1:0-24401 GCA_051959055.1 Ginsengibacter sp.
TTACATCCAAAAAATACTATCATCTTTTTTAAAAACTAACTATTAAAAAATTTTTACTTCTCTGTTTATTTTCAGGAATATTTTTTTTTGGTTGTTCTCATGATGAAACGACTGTACAAATATTGCGTACACCCTTGCTGACATTTAACTTTAATGGAACTTCCACCTGGAAAGCCGATTCTTATTCATTCGCACCTGTTTCTAAAATTGTTGTGTATCCCGCAGACACTTCACAAACAGGGCAATTGTTTAACCGTTACACACTCCAGGCGACGGGGACAGATAGCTCAGGAAATACTTATCAATTGATTCTTACATTTGATAATGCAGATCCGAATCTCTTAACGGGAACTTATACTCCTCATTACACAAATCAAACAGGCCTTTCGCAAGTGCAATTGTTTAATCTCACGAACAGCAACGACCTTTCTGCCTACAATCTTTGCGCAAATGACACAACCAATGCTATACTGCAGATCCAAAAACAAAAAGCGGATGAGAGATTGATTGCCGGTGTCTTTCAAATGATGCTTTGTAATTCACGTGATTCTTCAAAGAAAATAAATATTACCAATGGAACTATTAAAGATATCAAATACTAAATTTTATATGAATAAATTCATTTTTCTTTTTCGTGTAAGCATGACCGTTATCATGCTTACTGCCGCAACTGCTTACGGTCAGACGGATTCTCAAAAAGTAATTTTACAAAAGCCCATTCAGCAAAATGCCGGCTTTGATGTAATTGTAAAAACCAATGGTGATATTGTTTACGGCCTCGTAAAAGAAGTGGGTCCTTATTTTATTTCTTACCAGCGAACTGATATTCCCGACGGGCCAATTTATACGATTCCACGGAATGAAGTGTATGTAATCAGTTATCGCAACCAGGTAAAAGATTATATTACCCCGGTAAATGATCAATTGCAGGGACAGCCTTATTATTCACAACGCTTCATCAATTATAAAAAAGATACGGGCTTATTCAAATATGGGGTCATTCGCATCCAATTTGGATTTCTAAGAAGTTTTACTAAAGTAAAAGATGTAAAAAGTTATTCTTCTTCCGGTTCATTCCCGGTTGTTTCCGTTGGTTATGAAGTTCTTTTTAAACACAATTTGAATCTCGGCGTACAAATAGGGTTTGGCTCACACAACTTTTCCACCGAACAATTCAGCGCTTACGACAGTACGCAAACAAACGTCACTTTGAAAGAAAATATATTTGCATTGTATGTGTATGGGCGGTATTACCTGTTGCAAAACACCTCACCGCTTCAGCCCTATATTGCAGCAGGATTGGGTATTACAAGCTCCAACATTATTTCCAACAATAAAATCAGTTTTACAAACGACAACTCACAGGTCATTCTTGTAAAATCCGGACAACGATCAACGGGATTAGGACTGATGGCACGAGTAGGTGCAGAATATTTTATCAGCAATCAATTCCAGGTTTCGCTCGATGCAGGTTATGGCTTATCGGTGATTAACGCCGGTGTGGCTTTCACGCTAAAATAATTTTACCCTTTAAAATGAATTACCATGAAAAAGACAACCGTTTTATTAATAGCTCTTTCCTTTATCACCTTCTCTGTAAAGGCACAAAATAACCGGAATGACAACCGGAATAATTATAGAAATGACAATGCCAGAAGCAGTGGTATTGCGGTTTCTATCGGCGCAGCAGCAAATTATTATTACGGTCCGGGAGATGAGAATTTTGGAAAATTCGATAACGACCGGTTAAACTGGCAAGCCAATGGCATGCTCGGTTTGACGATTGCAAGAGATCGTAATGATCACCGGACGATGATTGCCGGATTTGGAAGTTTTGGAATGAATAATGCAAAAACAGTGGGGCATATTTTGGATGACCAGGGTTATGTTACAACAGCCCTTAATCAAAATTCTTCTAATAATATGTACCAATTGGAAGGAGGATTGCTGATCGCTGAAGTATTCCGAATCAGTACCGGCGTAGGGCAGCAGGTTTTTAATAAACAAAATCTCGCTTCTCTTAACAATGGAATAAAAACCGGCGCTACATCTTTGAAATATAATTCAACAACAGTTGGTTTTAATTTCAATGTTTCGGCAGTTGCCATTACCATCAATTGCAACTTTGAATATGGACAGGATTTTAATAAAACGGTAATCGTTCCATCTGCAGGCTTGATGTTGCGTTTTTAAAAAACAATTTCTTTCCAAAAAAAATATGAAAGACGTTTATCCGTACTGAATAATTTTTTTAAAAAATAAGAAACACGCTTATTTGTCCTTTTACTGAAAACAAAAAGAAAAGATTTCTATTTTTTGGAAGAAAAAAGAGAATCTATTTTCTCCTGAAATATTGGAAAGCCTGCCAGGTTGTTATGCGCTCCATTTTTTATGGTTATAAATTCATCTCCCGGCCTTAAAACTTTTTTCAATTTTGATGCATTTCGATATGGAATTACCTTATCAGAAGTACCTGAAAAAATAAGTACCGGTTCTGTTACTTCTTCCAGGTATTCACCTACAGGAAGTTTAAAATGAGACATTCTATTGGTAGGATAAATTGGTGCATAAGTGCTGAACAGGCTGGGGATGCTGTAATACGGCGTTTCTAAAATTAATGCCGCGCATTTTTCCTTGGCAGCAATATACGAGGCAACTCCGGTTCCCAAAGATTTGCCATAAACGAAAATGCTATCTGAAGAAAATTTAGAATGAGCCAGTTTGTAAACTTCCTTTGCCTGGCTATACATGTTTTCTTCTGTTAATGTTCCGGTTGTTTTTCCGTAAGTGGGATAATCCGGTATCCAAACTTCGTAGCCTTGTTTCGTAAAAATAGTCGCCCCTTTTGCATAGCGTGTCACATTATCACTATTGCCGTGAAAATAAAGCACAACACCTTTTGCCAATGAATCCGGCGGTAAAAACTGAATCATATTCACTGTGTCAGTCTTATTCATGGCAATATTTACTTCTTTAAAAGGCACATCAAATTTGAATACATAATCCTGTGGCAAAGCGACGGGATGAAATAAAAACTTTTCCTGTAAATGATATAACGCAATTCCAACCGAACAATAGATAAGCGTAATTACAATAATCACTCTGTATATTTTTCTTTTTGCAGAAACTTTAATTGGCGTTTTTTCTTTCATTCCTTTAGCAGCTTAAGAAATATATTCTTTTGCTCTTTCGTTAGGTTCGTGAACTTTTAATTATTTGTTGCTTTTATTAAAGTGTCGAATACCGGTTTTCAGAAGGCATGTATCCTTTGTCTTTAAGAATTAAAGCAAGCCGCTTATAAAAAGCGGGATCTGAAGGAGTAACGCTTGCCAGTCCGTCTACATAACGGTTATACAAACTGAACAAGGCTGCAATCAGAACGGCATCATGCAATTCGCGGTCAGTGGCACCATGCTCCTTTGCTCTTTCAACCATTTCGGGCGTAACCAGTTTTCCATTCTTTTGAACTGCCGCGGCAATGGCAAGTAAGGCCTTCATTTTATCACTTACCGGTGCTGCTTCCGGCCCCTGTTTTACTTTTTCAGCAATCGTTTCATCATCCAGAAATTCTGTAGCTGCTGCAGAATGAGCGGCAGTGCAAAAAGCACATTCATTGCCAAAAGAAACAACAGAGGCAATCAATTCACGCTCTCCTTCTGTTAACGTAGATTCGCCTCTAAGTAAGTGTTGAGTAAGTTCCCTGATTGGCAAAGCGGTATCTTTTCTATAATCAAGTAAACCGGTGATACCAGGCAGATTTTCTTTTAAAGGAATGTAAGGCATGATTATTTAGTTGTTTGATTTACAAGAAATGGTTTGGTCATGTAGCCTTCTGCAGCACGTTGTTTGCCGATGGCATCATAAAGAGCCGGATCATCAGGCGCCCAGGTTGCCAATCCGTCGACGTACCGGTTGAACATGCAAAAGGCGGCGGCAATCAATACGGTGTCATGAATTTCTTTTTCGCTTGCGCCGTATATTTTCGCATTCGATATGTCCGCTTCGATTACGCTCTTTCCATCATGTTGCACTTTTGCAGCAATTTTCAGTAACGCCTTCATTTTGTCACTGACCTCAGCATTATCTATATCATTATTCAGAATATCCTGTACGACTTTTGCATTTCCATTTAACTGGTATTTGGCGATTGCACCGTGTGTGGTTGCGCAATATTTACATTCGTTAAGACTGGAAGTATAAGCAGCAATTAATTCTCTTTCTCCCGGTGTAAGGGTTGATGTCTCCGGATTGTGTAAAAGTGTTTGGACAAAATGATTCATCGGTTCTGCAGTCGCGGGACTAAACATAAACAAACTGCGAATACCCGGATACCCTTCAGGCAATTGAATGTGTGGCATAAAAATTTAAATTGAATTTGAACAGTTATTCAAATGTATAAGTATTTTTTATTTAAATGAACTGTTTGTTGCACAGGCAGAGCAACTCCTGACTAACCTTCATTGTCAGTAAAAAGGCGTTTCAACTTCAATTTACGAACCGGTGCCACAATCAAAGGAAATTTTTCAATGATGACATTACTTTGATCCAAACCAAAACCCCTTTCTTCACCCAGGCTCACCTTTTTTATCCAGAAATACAATTTCATAATAAGCTTTTCAAAAAACGGTAATTCATTATCCTGGGAAAGGAATTTTTCCATTACAATAAACTGAAAATCGCCCACCACATTGTTTTTCTGAAGGCTTTCATACCTGCTGGTAATGTTTACTTCTTTATTGGCCACAATATCCTGAACTACTTTATTAAACATCAGGTTGATACGCGGCTCCATCCTGAAACCGAGGCGCAGCTCTACCCGGATTACTTCATTTGGAACGATGGTATCCACCGTATAATCGGCAGTGTAGGGATCATCCTGCGTATCCACGTGCACAAACCAGTAAATATCGGCGCGTTTTGGTTTACGGTTGAGGATCGAATAAACAATCTTATGTTCAATTTCTTTGGGATTATTGGCACTGGTTAAATAAACCAAATGAGTCGCATATTTTGGAATACTCATGTCATTACTTAATTCCTGGATCGTTGGTAAATATTGATCCAACCGTACAAATTCTACATACCGGTTTTTAATTTTGCGCGCCCTGAACCACACGAACATAACGGTAAATAAACCTCCGCCAATGATAAGCGTTACAAATCCTCCATGCGGAAATTTCTCTACCAGGTTGGCCACCAAAAAACTAAGTTCGATCGTCAGATAAATGACAAGATAGAGATAAACGAGTATTTTTGGCGTACGCCGCGATATCAGGTAATTGGCAAATAAAATAGAAGTAGCGAGCATGCATAAAGTAATCGCCAGGCCATAAGCGCCTTCCATATTTGAAGACGTTTTAAAATAAATGACGACGCCAAGACAACCCACCAATAAAAGCGTATTGATTCCCGGAATATATAATTGTCCGCGTTCTTCAGTCGGATAATTTATTTTCATTCTTGGCCAAAGATTCAGGCGGATGCTTTCACTGATTAAAGTAAAAGAACCGCTTATCAAAGCCTGGCTTGCGATAATGGCTGCAATGGTGGCAATCGCAATTCCAATAATTTTAAAAGCGTCGGGCATGATTCCATAAAAAGGATTGAAGCCATTATCCATAATATCTTTTGTAAAAACCTGGCCTTTATAATTTGCCAGCAGCCACGCGCCCTGACCAAGATAATTAATGATCAAAGAAATTTTTACATAGATCCATGACACGCGGATGTTTCCCCTTCCACAATGTCCGAGGTCGCTGTAAAGCGCTTCAGCACCTGTTGTACAAAGGAAAACAGCGCCAAGAATAAAAAAGCCATTCGGGTAAAGGGTTAATAGTTTTATGGCGTAGTATGGATTGAGCGCTCTGAAAATATTAAAATTATCAAAGAGATGCATCGCCCCCAGCACCAATAGCATCAGGAACCAAAAAAACATGATAGGGCCAAAGAATTTACCAATTTTAGCTGTGCCGAATTGCTGCGAAAAAAACAAAAGGATCAAAATAACGATTACAATATATATAATCATCGTCCCGCTGATGTTGCTGAAAAAAGGAATTTGTTTTAGCCCTTCAACGGCAGAAGTAACCGTGATCGGCGGTGTAATCATTCCGTCTGCCATAATAGAAGCGCCGCCGATCATCGCAGGAAAAACCAGCCATTTTTTTTGTCGCCTGATTAAAGCATACAAAGAAAATATGCCGCCTTCACCGTTGTTATCTGCCTGTAAAGTGAGTAAAATATATTTGACGGTAGTTTGTAAGGTAAGTGTCCAGATGATGCAGGAAAGTCCGCCTAATATAAGTTCCGGTGTTATCACCCTGTCTCTGATGATGGCGTTTAGTACATAAAGTGGTGAAGTACCAAGGTCACCATATACAATACCTAAGGCAATTATCAAACCGACAGGTGTTGCTTTATTAAAATTTTTCTTCACTCTGTTACTTTAATTGTTTCTACAACATGTAGCCGTGGTTAGCTAATTACGTTCGCACGTAAATAATCTGCAAATGTAGAGTGAAACGGATTATTACAAAGGATTATTTTGTGTAGGCGCGCGGTTTACCGCCGCCCTCCAATCATACCGGTCATGATTAAATCTTGCTTGTGAAAACGGAGGCATAAATGTATGGCTGAGGTAAGCCCTGCTGAAAACGGGCCAATAACCCCACCCCTACAGATTATTTTTTAATTCAATCAAAAATGATTTTATTTTTTCCAGCGATTCTATCATCTCATGCTTTTCGCCCGCGGCTTTATTGTTTTTTATAAATTCTTTTGCCCCTTCAATGGTATATTTTCTTTCACGAAGCAAATGATAAATCATCTTCAGATTTTTGATGTCCTCAGGCCTGAAAAAGCGATCCCCTTTCTTATTTTTTTTCGGCTTTAAAATGGAAAATTCATTTTCCCAATACCGGATCAATGAAGTTTTTTCTTTAAACATTACGGCTACATCGCCAATGGGATAATATTGCTTTTGAAACAGGATTTCGTCATCCGGGATTTCAAGGTCATTTACTTCTGTGTGAAATTCTTTTATACTTTTTCTACCGCGATTGGATTTCGGCTTTATTTGTTGCTTTACTGCATCCTTAATTTCATTTTTTTTTGAATCTTCTTCAAACTCAAAGTTGATCTGTGAAAGTTCCATAAATTTTAATCGAGGCTTTTTGCGCTTCCGGTAGAAGCAATTTTTAAAATACGGTCAAACTGCTCCGGCGTTAAATCATTATAAAAGAAATAAACCGGATCCACTGCCTGGCCGTTTACATGCACTTCGTAATGACAATGTGGACCAGTGCTTTTGCCCGAACTGCCCACCCAGCCTATTATTTCACCGCGCTTTACCCGTTCTCCCTCACGCACTTTTACTTTCAGCATGTGCCCAAACAGCGTTTCATAACCGTAACCATTATTGATAATTACATGATTGCCATAACCGCTTTCGTCAAAGCCGGCCATTTTCACCCTTCCGTTTCCTGTTGCATAAATCGGTGTGCCTTGCGGAGCTGTGAAATCCAATCCTTTGTGCATTTTCAAAGTTCCATAAACGGGATCAATTCTTACGCCAAAACCCGAAGCAATGCGGTCGAGATCGCGGTTGCTCACGGGTTGAATCGCCGGAATGGAAGCCAGTTTTTCACTTTGATTTTTAATCAGTTTTTCTATTTCATTATAACTGGCAAATTGATATTTTATCCTCGCACTGATATTAGTTAACGTATTTGCCAAATCATTGCCCAGTTCTTCGTCATTGATGGCTGCAATTTTTTCAAATTCATTTTTCTTTTCAATCAGTTTGGCCCTGGCAGAATCCGGCACCGGGTTGGCTTCAAAAATGGAGCGGTAAACCTGGTTGTCGCGCTTTTCGAGCGAGGCCATTTGTTCCTGCAATTTTTGAGTTTGAGATGCCAGCGTTTAATAATTCTGCCGCATTTTTTCATATTTTAATTCAGCCAGTTTTAATTGCGGCGAAGGAATGAAACGAAACACCAGTGAAATGATGATGAATGCGAAAACGAATACCGCGAGAATGAATCCAAAGAAACGCAATAACTTTACGTGCAACGGAGTCACTAATTTTTCGTACCGTAAAGTCTGCGTATTATAATAAAATTTTAATTTTTTCATCGTGTAAAAAAGAGCAAACCTTTTCTGATTTTAAAAAACCGTTGTGTTTGTAAATGGATTCAAACCAAATACCTTTGCGGCATTAAAATATTTTGACACGTAACAAAGATAACCTGTTCATACTCTAAATCATTCTTAAAAATTCCCGAAACTCTATGAAGCAAAGCGCAGAAATCAGACAGCTTTTTCTTGACTTTTTTAAAAACAAAGGCCATCACATTGTTCCTTCTGCGCCTATCGTTATCAAAAACGATCCCACTTTGCTTTTTACCAATGCGGGAATGAACCAGTTTAAAGAATATTTTCTGGGCAACAGACCTGCGCCCTACACCCGAATTGCGGATACGCAAAAGTGTTTGCGTGTGAGTGGAAAACACAACGACCTCGAAGAAGTGGGCGTGGACACCTATCATCATACGATGTTTGAAATGCTTGGGAACTGGAGCTTTGGAAATGCTGTTGGTAACAAGCCGCCTTATTTTAAAGAAGATGCAATCGCCTGGAGTTGGGAATTGCTTACTGAAATTTATAATATTCCAAAAGAAGATTTATATGTTACCGTTTTTGAAGGCGACGAAAGTGAAGGTTTACCCGCTGATGAAGAATCATTAAACATCTGGAAAAAACACATTATTGAAGACCGGATTCTTTTTGGAAATAAGAAAGATAATTTTTGGGAAATGGGCGATACCGGCCCTTGCGGCCCATGCACCGAAATTCATGTGGATTGCAGAAGTGAAGAAGAAAAAAAATTAATTCCGGGAAAAGAGTTGGTCAATAAAGACAATCCACAGGTCATTGAAATCTGGAATGTGGTGTTCATTCAATATAACCGGAAAAAAGACGGAACGCTGGAATTGTTGCCTGCAAAACATGTAGATACAGGAATGGGTTTTGAAAGATTGGTGCGCGTTTTACAAAATAAAAAAAGCAATTACGATACAGATATTTTTACAGGAACCATTGCTGAAATTGAAAATATTTCCGGAAAAAAATACACACATTCAGATTCAAAACAAGACATTTCATTTCGCGTGATTGCTGATCACATCCGGGCGATTGCATTTCCCATTGCTGATGGGCAATTGCCCTCAAACACCGGCGCAGGCTATGTTATACGCCGGATTTTGAGAAGAGCAGTTCGATATTATTTTTCTTATTTGACTGTGCAACAGCCTCTGCTTTACAAGTTGGTGCCGCATATTGCCGCGCAGTTTAAAGACGTTTTTCCCAACCTGGAAGAGCAAAAAGATTTTGTGGCAAAAGTGATTCATGAAGAAGAAAATAATTTTTTAAGAACCTTGGAGTCCGGATTAAAAAAATTGGAATTGCTTTTATCCGAAAAGAAAAATATAGATGGAAAAACAGCATTTGAATTATATGATACTTATGGTTTTCCAATCGATCTTACCAGGTTAATTGCTGCTGAAAATAATTTATCGGTTGATGAAACGGGCTTTGAAAAAGAAATGCAGCAACAAAAAAACCGCAGCCGTGCGGCATCCGTTGTAGATACAGAAGATTGGATTATAGTAAATGAAAATGAAGGAAAAGGTTTTGTCGGTTATCAAAATTTACAAGTAAAAAGCGATGTTTTAAAATACCGCAAAACAAAAACGAAAGGAAGAGAGATTTATCAAATTGTTTTGAATGAAACGCCGTTTTATGCTGAAAGTGGCGGCCAGGTAGGCGATACAGGAATTTTATTTTTTGATGAAGAACAAGTTCCTGTTATAAATACAAAAAAAGAAAATGAACAGATTCTTCATTTTACTGAAAAACTTCCCGAAAAAATTGATGCGGGTGTTGTTGCAAAAGTAGATGCAGAAAAAAGAAGAAAAACCGCCGTTCATCACAGCGCTACCCATTTAATGCATGCTGCGCTTCGCAAAGTGCTGGGCACACACGTGCAGCAAAAAGGAAGCCTGGTAAATGAAGATTATTTGCGTTTTGATTTTTCTCATTTCAGTAAAATGACCAAAGAAGAAATTCAAAAAGTAGAATCGATTGTAAATGAAAAAATAAGAGAAAATATTCCTGTTGTCATTCAGCAAATGCCAAAGGAAGAAGCGTTGAAAACCGGTGCTATGGCGCTTTTCGGAGAAAAATATGGCGACGTGGTGCGTGTGGTAATGATGGATCCGGCATATTCAATTGAACTTTGCGGCGGCACTCATGTTGGGAGTACCGGCGAATTGGGATTTTTTAAAATCACCAATGAAACCGCTGTTGGTGCAGGTTTGAGAAGAATAGAAGCAGTAAGTGGAAAGGCCGCGGAAAATTTTGTGAACAATGAATTACAGGAATTAAACCTGGTAAAAGAACAATTGAAAAATCCGAAAGATTTGCGTAAAGCAATGGAATCTTTTTTATCAGAAAAAGATAAATTAAGTAAACAGGTAGATTCTTTGGAATCGCAAATTCTTGCTTCAGCAAACGAAGAAATAAGTGCAAAAGTTGTTCTGGTAAATGGAATAAATTTTATTGGAGAAATTGTAAATATTACTACGGCGGATGCTTTGAAAAAACTGGCTTTACTTTTAAAAGACAAGCTAAAAGATTCTGTGATTGTGTTGTGCACCAACATTGACGGCAAAGCCAATGTGGCTGTTTCCATTGATGAAAATATCATTTCTTCAAAAAATTTAGATGCCGTAAAAGTGATTAAAGAAATTGTAGCGCCTTTGATAAAAGGCGGCGGCGGCGGACAAAAAACCTTCGCTTCAGCAGGCGGACAAGATGTAACAAAATTCGAAGAAGTGATTGAGAAGATAAAAAAATTGCTGTAGCTTTTTGCTTTATCTATTGCAACGTTCAGTATTTTATGTTAACGTTAAACTATATATTCCGGCAAAAATTTGTTTTCTAAAACGCCGTTTTTAATTTGGGGAAATTAAAATTTCCTTATTTCAAAATCATATCAAAATGAAAACAATTTTTTTATCAGCCATGTTTACCGCATGCTGCGGATTGCTTGCCAGCAATGGTTTTGCACAAATTCAAACATCACCAAACGAAAAGAGTGAAGAGATTATTATTCGAAAAAATAATGAAGCTCCACAAAAAATGATCATCGAAATCGACAGTAATAAAATCACGGTGAACGGAAAACCTCTTTCAGATTTCAATGGCGATGTTACGATAATGAGAAGAAATTCAACCGACAGAAACGGAAATAATTTTTTCAGGATGACACCCGGAAATTTGAATGTTTTTACTACTTCCAATCAAGCGTTTCTCGGAGTGCTTACTGCTAAAACAGATAAAGGAGCGATCATTAAAAATGTAGTTGATGAAAGCGCTGCAAAAAAAGCAGGATTAAAAAATGAAGATGTCATTACAAAGCTCGGCGACAAAACGATCACTTCGCCTGACGATTTAAGAAATGCCGTGCAGTCATATAAACCAGGCGATAAAGTAACCATCAACTATTTAAGAGATGGCAAAGACAAATCGGCAACAGTAGAATTGGGAAAAAATGCCGGTACATCTTTCAATTATAATATTGATAGTTTAAGAGACATGATGAACGGCTTTAACCCCGGAAATAATTTTAATTTCAGAATGCCGCGTCAGAATTTTGATTTTAATTTTAATAACAATCAACCAAAACTGGGATTAAAAATTGAAGACACAGAAGCTGGAAACGGGGCAAAAGTTTTAGACGTAGAACAAGGTTCTGCCGCCGAAAAAGCAGGATTGAAAAAAGGAGATGTTATTACACAAATAAACGGTCAAAAAGTAAATAATGTAAATGACATCAGGTCTGAAATGAGGCAATCGCAAGATAAAAATGATTACAAGATCAAAGCAAAACGCGATAAGAATGAAATGAACTTTGAGATAAAAATTCCGAAAGTGTTGAAGAGCATCCAGATTTGACCGAACCGGAAAGTATTTTTAAAAGACCCATTTTTAATTTTTTAGAAATGGGTTTTTTATTACAATAAAATTTGACAGCAATAAGAAAAGTTGACTATTTCTTCTTTTGCTGTATCAAAAACGTCACTCAAAAGCCCTGTTGATAAATTTTACCAAAGGCATAAGCGCTTTCAAAGATTGAACTGTTTCTTTCAATAAATTTTCAGAAAGAACATCAGCATCAGAAATGTTTTTAGTGGCAACAAAACTTTTCATTCTCAAAAAATCAACAGCGGGATTTTCCTTATCATAACCCTTGGGCACATTTACCAGCATTTGCTTTTCTTCTTTTTCCAATCCTCCATAATGTTTTTTAAATATGGGCGCAGTCACAATTTTTTTAAATTCAGGATAACAATAATCAATTTCCTGGCGCAGCTTTTTTAATTCAGCCGGTTGTGGCATCCAAAGTCCGCCACCAACAAAACTATTTCCTCCCGGCTGGATATGAACATAATATCCGGCATTCACCGATTTCTTTCCTCCCTTGTTGAAAGAGGCGCTACGACTGACTTTATAAGGAGTTTTATCTTTTGAAAAACGAACGTCACGGTTGATTCTGAATATGCAATCTTTTGCCGAAAGTTCATGTAAATCCTCGTCAAACAAAACCATTTGTTCTAACAGTAAAGCAACAAATTCTTCGAAATTGTCTTTTGCCGCGTTATACTTTTGACGGTTTGCGTCAAACCATTCTTTGTTATTGTTCTTTTTTAAATTTTTTAGAAAATTTAAGGTATGAGAAGAAATCAAACGAAAAGATTTAATTAGAATTAGAAAACGCAAAACTACAAAATTGAACTTTGAACATTCAACGTTCAACTTTCAACTTTCAACATCGAACTAAATACTTCCCCAATTCTCGCCGCTTTTTATTCTATAAATCGTCATCGGCGTTATTTTATACTTCTCCGCTATTTGCTGATGGGTAAGTTTTCTTTTCGGATTAGCAAGAATTGTTTTAATGGCTTTTACCTGGCTTGCGTTCAGTTTTAATCCTTTAGTGCGGACTGTCTGAACTTTTTTATAAGCGGTTTTGTGCGGACTTTTTTGCTGATGTTCATTCGCTTCCTTTTGAGTAGCCCACTTTAGATTAGCGATGTTGTTATCTGTTTTGTTGTGATTGAGATGAATCACATATTTCTGTTTCGACGAATTTTTTTTATGAAAAAGCCGCGCTGCTTCCCGGTGCAAATAAAAGGTATTGCTTTTGCCATCAATCCTGAGGTTCAATGTTCTGTAACCCGATGTAAATGAGCCTTCCAGCAGCTTGCCGTCCTGCACAACATCGTCTTTATAACTGGCTACACGGCCATGAGATGATATGGCATATTTGTTTCGCATCGTTTCCGATCCTTTAAACTTCAAAGGCTTCCATATTTCACCTTTCATTTTTTTAATCATGATCAAAACATTTTGAAATGAAGTTAGCAAACTAACCTTGGATAAGATCTAAAAATTCTGCTTCACCGATTATTTTCACCGATTTTATCTTTTGAGCTTTTGCGAGCTTGCTTCCCGCAGATTCGCCAGCTACAAGGTAGTTGAGATTCGCGCTAACGGATGAAAGCAATTTTCCACCGTTATCCTCTGCAAGCTTTTCTGCTGCACCCCTTTTTAACGTGGGCAATGTACCGGTAAATAAAAACGTAGCGCCTGAAAGCTTGCCGGTTACCGGCACTGTTTTATCACCATTTACGTTTAATCCTTTATCAGCAAGCGCTTCAAGCATTTTGATGTTGTCTTCATTATGAAAGAAATCAAAAACACTTTCGGCTACTTTTGTTCCGATATCTTTTAACTGTTGCAGATCTTCAGTAGAAAAATTTTTCAAATCAAAAATAGTATCCACACTTTTTGATAAAGTTTTTGCGGTAGTTTCTCCTACATATCTGATACCCAAACCATAAATCAGGCGGTTTAAATTTTGCTTCTTTGAATTTTCAATTGCGGACTTCAGGTTATCAATTGATTTTTGTTTGAAGCCTTCCAGGGCAGCCACTTTTTCAAAATCAATAGAATAAATAGAAGGAATATCACTGATGATTTTTTCATCATAAAATCTTTTCACGTTCGCTGCACCAAATGTGCGAATGTCCATGGCATCTTTGCTCACAAAATGCATGATGCGTTCTAAGACCTGCGCTTCGCAATTGATATTTACACATCTCCAAACAGCCTCTCCTTCCGGTTTTGTTAACGGATCACCGCACACGGGGCAGTGCGTTGGAAACACCACTTTCCTTTCATCTCCGGTTCTTAGCTCAGTTAAAGGTTTAACTATATTCGGAATCACATCGCCGGCTCTTTCCACAATAACGGTATCGCCTACACGTAAATCTTTTTCTTCAATAATTCCTTCATTAAAAAGTGAAACGTTTGTTACGGTAACACCGCCAATGTGGACAGGAGTAATTATGGCAACCGGCGTTATAGCACCGGTGCGGCCGACTGAAAACCACACATTTTCCAGTTTCGATGTTGCCTGCCGCGCTTTAAATTTATAGGCAATTGCCCAGCGCGGATGATGTGTGGTACTTCCAACCTGTTGCTGAATTTCAATTTCATTTACTTTCACTACAATGCCGTCAATTTCATATGGAAGCTGATCTCTTTGATTTTCAAATTCCAGGCAAAAATTTACGACATCATCGATATTCTTAAAAACCTTTTTTGTGTCCACAGGTGTCCGAAATCCGCATTCAGAAAGCATTTGAAGAATTCCTGCATGTGTATTCAACAGTTCAGTATTTTTTTTCAAACCGCTTTCATTCAATTCCATAAAACTTACGTGGTATAGAATTGCTTCCAGTTTCCGTTTTCTTACCGCCGCCGGATCTTTCATTCTCAATGAACCGGCAGCAGCATTTCTTGGATTAGCGAGAGGTGACAAACCCTCTTCTGCCAACGCTTCATTGTATCTTTTAAAATTTTCTTTGTTCAACAAAACTTCTCCCCGGATTTCTATTGTTTTAATTCCATAATCAGAGAACTTCGCAGATAAAGGAATAGAGCCAATTTGGCGAATGTTTGTAGTAATATCATCGCCTGCAGAACCGTCTCCACGGGTAGCACCACGAACCAGGAAATCATTTTCATAAATTAATGAAATGCTTGCTCCGTCATATTTTGGCTCTGCACTGTAGGTGATTTTCTGATGGTCGGCCAATGCTTTCAAACGGTTGTTCCAGGCAATTAAATCGTCAGGATTATAACTGTTTTCCAAACTGAGCATAGACACCAGGTGAGGAACGGTTACAAAATCACCATTGAGGCTGCTTCCTACTCTTTGTGTGGGTGAATCCGGCGTGATAATTTCCGGATTTTCTTTTTCCAGTTTTTCTAATTTTTTGTAAAGCTGATCGTATTCTGCATCTGAAATGAATGTATCGTTGAGTACATAATACCGGTATTCATGGAATCGAAGTACTTCTCTTAATTGTTCTGCAGAGCCGGGATTTTTGAGAAGGTTTTGAGTGAGGGTTTGTAAATGCTGTATTTTCGAAGTGGTGTACATGAGCGTTTTTTTTAGACCACGCCTGCCAGCTGATTCCATTCAGGCGGGAATTTCACGAATTTACACGAATATTTTAAGGAGCAAAATATAACCTTGGAAAGGAAAAGGAGCGCATCGTACCCGATGAACGCTGAATTTTTCAAATCAATTTTGAGCAACCTTTTCTTTTTCTGCATCCGCGTCTTTAACCCCTTCTTCATTATATTCTATGATAAAATTATTCATTCCTTCTCCTGTGATGATGCTCATAAATTTTAACTGAACCAATTCTAATACATTTAAGAATAAAAATATTGCGTGAATGCGATCATTGCAAACATCAAATATCTTTTCAAAAGAAAGAGAATGTTCTGATTTAATGAGATCAAGAAGATATTCACGGGTGCCTTCCATTGTATAATGGTAGCTTATAACTGTATGCACAGGACGATTTTTTTTATCCAACAAGCGCTGTGCTACTTTTTCAAACGCCTTCATCAATTTGAACAAAGTTACTGTCTGAATTTCAGTGCCTTCAGAAGCTTCTTCGCCAATCAGAGAAAGCTCTTCACGGATATTTCCACGCTTTACCATCAGCATTCTGAGCGCTTCCATTTCGCTCATTTTCTGAGAGGCTTCTTTAAATCTCTTGTATTCAAGAATTTTATCAATCAGCTCCTGTCGCGGGTCTATTTCATTTCCCTGCGGATCCAATTCCTTGCGCGGCAACAACATTTTTGCTTTAATACGCATCAGCGTGCTAATGAATAAAATAAATTCACTGCTAAGTTCAATATTCAGTGATTCAGAATGATGAATATAATCAAGAAAATCGTTGGTTATTTTGGTAATGGGGATGTTATAAATATCCAGTTCATCCCGCTCTATAAAGAATAAAAGCAAATCGAAAGGGCCTTCAAACTGTGGTAATTTTATTTGATAAATTTCCGTATTCATTTAAAAAAATATTGAAGACAAAAGGAGATTTTGTTTTGAATCATAAAAAAATCCCGGTAAAATTACCGGGATGCAAATTTATAAAATTAAAAACTATCTTTTCCTTAATTCATCTCTTATTTCAGTTAATAAAACATCAGTGGAGGATGGCGCTGCAGGCGCTGCTTCTTCTTTTCGTTGAAACCTGGCAATAAAGCGTACCAGTAAGAAAATAACGACTGCAATGACGATAAAATTGATTACCGCCGCCAAAAACTTTCCATACGTTATTGCACCCCATTTTAATTCTGCAATATCTTTCAATCCAAGCCTGTCCAGAATCGGTGCCAATATCGCCGGAGTGATAATATCGGTAACTAATGAGGAAACGATAGCGGTAAATGCAGCGCCAATAATGACGGCAACTGCCAGATCCATAACATTGCCTTTGATTGCAAAGGCTCTGAAATCTTTCATGAAGCTCATGTTATTTGATTTAAGGATTAAAGAATGATGTTTAGTATATTAAAAAACTATATAAAATTAAACGCAATCTGCAATAAAAGAAAAATAATTTTTAATGGAAGGATCTAAAGCGTTGAGACGTCTTTCTCTGATTCAAAAAGTTCTTTCCGTAATTGACGGGCTGTTTTTGTGCTTCCATCGTGACTCCATCCGGGAGGCATCACCAAGTATTTTATTTTTAAAGAAAGCGGAATCTTTTTTTGCAGGTCGTGGGAAATATTTTTCCATTCATGAAATATAATATTTGTAAGATGATATGGGTTTTCCAGTTGTTTTGTTAACCCATATTTTACCGGATCTTCCTTTACTTCTTCCTGGAAAGTTCCAAAAATTTTATCCCAGATAATCAGCACCATGCCCATATTTCTATCAAGGTAACGAATGTTGCTTGCATGATGAACCCGATGGTGGGCCGGACTTACAAAAAATGCTTCAAACCAACGGGGCATTTTATCAATATATTGTGTATGAACCAATATTCCATATATCTGTGTGAGGGAATACATAAATACAATATCGATCGGTTTAAATCCGAATAAAACCAACGGAATAAAATATATAAACCGGTAAAGTGGTTGCAAAACGGATGAGCGGAAACCGGTAGTCAGGTTAAACTCTTCAGACGAATGATGAGTAACATGAACCGCCCAGAAAAACCGGCAATAATGATCGACCCGGTGTTCAAAATAAAAAGCGAGGTCTTCAAAAATAAATAGCAGAAACCAATACACTACCGGGTTAAAAGCAAAACTGACGAAATGAAAATCGTAAAAAGTAACGAGAATAACAACGTATACAGCGCGGAATAAAAGATCGATAGATCCATTAAGAATGCACAGATACATATTCATGAAAGTCTCTTTGAGCGTATAGTATCTTTTTAAATGAACATTACTTAATATAATTTCTGCTCCAATGACAATAATGTAAAGTGGGGTGGTAATTAATAACAGTAATTGCTCATTTAGCATTTAAATGAAATTTAAACCGACATAATTTCTTTCTCTTTGGCAGCCAGGTGTTTTTCAATAAGCGAAATAAAGTTGTTGGTAACGTCCTGCATGCCTGCTTCTCCGTCTTTGGCGGCATCTTCGCTCAAGCCATCTTTCTGAGCTTTTTTTATTTGCTCAATAGCATCGCGGCGAATGTTGCGTACCGCTATTTTTGCCTGTTCCCCTTCAGCATTGCTTCTTTTAACTAGTTCCTTCCTTCTTTCTTCTGTCAATGGTGGCAGGAATAAGCGGATGATATTCCCGTCGTTTTGCGGGTTGATACCAATATTCGCAGCAATGATAGCTCTTTCAATGGGTTGAAGCATCTTCTTTTCCCAGGGTTGGATGGTTAAGGTGCGTGCATCCATGGCGCTTAAATTTCCCACCTGGTTTATCGGAGTAGGATTGCCATAATAATCCACGGTAATTCCATCGAGCATCGTAGGATTGGCCTTTCCCGCTCTTATTTTGACAAGCTCACTTTCAAAATGCTCCATTGCTTTTCTCATCGAAATAGTGGCCGAATCTATTATTTCTGTCGTCTCTTCTGTCATTATATTATTTTTTCATATTGATTTTGAAATCAAAAAGCGGTATTTTAAAAGTGCACAAATTTAGGAAAAGGGAATGATAAAAAATAAAATGGCCTATTATTAGTCCAGATCCACCGTCTCTCTGGTGAGCGTTAGAATTTTATGTGATTTAATTAACGGTTTTTCACGAAGCTCGCCATTCGTTACTACAATCTTTCTTTTTGATTTGTAGAAATAAATAATGCTTACCAAAAAAGTAGCTACTGCTATCAGAACAAGCATCACAACAGATGTACCGGCAGATCGCAAAAAATATGCAAGAGTAATAAATAAAATATTAGCAGTTATACAGGTAAATGCAACCATTTTGTGGTTTAAGCCGAGGTCTAACAAGAAATGATGGATATGATTTCTATCCGGAGAAAAGGGCGAGCGACGGCTTAAAATCCGATGGCTCACAACCCTGAGGGTATCAAAAAGCGGAACCAGTAAAATTGCAAAGCCAAGTGCAGGAGCCGATTGCAAAGGAAGTGCGGATCCCGGGTTTGCAGCGATACTTATAAATTTGATGACCAAAATGGAATTTACAAGCCCGATTAATAACGAGCCGGTATCACCCATAAATATTTTCGCTGGATTGAAATTATAAATTAAAAAAGCAACAAGACTTCCGGAAAGCGAGAATGCAATTACGGAATACATCAACTGGCCGGTAAAATAAAAATAAATACCAAAAGTAATAGAAGTAACGAGTCCAAGACTACCGGCAAGACCATCCACACCGTCAATCAGGTTGAAAGAATTTGTAATGACAACTATCGTAAATAAAGTAATTAAAAAACTGACTGTGGGTGAAAGTGAATGCATTCCTATCATTCCATACATATCAGATATTCGGATTCCTCCAAATTTTATCAAAATTGCAGCAGCGATCAGTTGTCCGACAAACTTTTTTGTGGCAGTAAGGATTAAAATATCGTCCTTTATACCCATAAAAAATATGATCATAATAGCAGCGATAAAATATTGAAGAACAGACGCTTCTGATGTTGGAACACCAATAAGTGTGGCAATGATAAATCCGGCGAAGATACCTAATCCTCCCAGTGTGGGTATTACCGCATGATGTACCTTTCTTCCTCCCGGTACATCAAACAGTTTTTTGTCTTTTGCCACTTCAATGATTACCGGGATCGAAAAAAATGTAATCAGAAAGGCCAATCCTCCGCTTAAAATGATGTTATTCATGCATTGGGTTTATGGAGTAAAAAACCTGTTACAAATGTATAATTTACTTTAAAGAAATTGTTAAAAACTTGCTGAATTATATAACGAAAAAAAATGGCAATTATTTTATTGCCCACAAGTCTGCAGTTATTCGTCCGGACTACCTGCCACCACTTTATCACTCATTCTTTTCAATGGATTTTTGCGGTTATCGTCGTAGAAATATTGGTTTTTTAAAATATCTATCGCTGCAAATATCGCTGCAGTAAAAGATGCGGTGTCGGCTTTATTTTTTCCGGCAATATCAAAAGCAGTTCCATGATCGGGACTAGTGCGCACATAAGGCAATCCTGCTGTATAATTGATTCCTTCTCCAAATGCCAGTGACTTTAAAGGAATCAAACCCTGGTCGTGGTACATTGCTAATACAGCGTCAAAACGGTTTTGGTATCCACGTGCAAAAAAAGCATCGGCGGGGTATGGGCCTATTACAATCATATTGTGCCGTTTTGCTTCAACGATTGCAGGCCTGATAATTTCTGCTTCTTCAGATCCAATCAATCCTTCATCACCGGCATGCGGATTGAGTGCCAGTACAGCTATTTTTGGTTTGTCTATATTAAAATCTCTTTTTAAAGAAGCATTCAGAAGATTGATTTTGCTTAGAATATTTTCCTTTGTAATATATTGTGCAACATCTTTTACAGCTACGTGTTCTGTTACCAATCCTACTCTGAAATCGCCGGCAGCAAGCAACATCACCACATCTTTTTGCCCGAAAAAATCTTTAAAAAAAGGAGTGTGACCGGTGTAAGGAAATTCGCCGTTATGCACATTTTTCTTGTGAATAGGAGGAGTTACTATCGCATTTATTTGCCCGTCTTTTAGCGCCTGTGTTGCAGCTTTGAGGCTTTTAATCGCATATTTTCCGCCAGTTTCATTTAGTTCTCCGGGCGTAATCACAATTTCTTCTTCCCAGCAATTATAAACATTTACCTGTTTGGGATTTATTTTATTAAAATCCTTAATGCTGCTGAAATTAAAATTAATATCCTGCAGGCTTTTTCTATAAAAATTAATGACTTTATTGCTGGCAAAGACAACCGGAGTAAAAAAATCAAGCATCCGGCTATCCGAAAGAGATTTGATAATCAATTCTGGCCCGATACCATTAATATCGCCGCATGAAAATCCAATAATTGGTTTGCTATCTGGTTGGGTAGTAGTGCTCAAAATATTACAGTTTGCATAGAATTGCAAGGTAATAAATTATGCCTTCATTCAATGACTTATCCGGCAAATCATTGATAAAATCTGACTTTAATTTTACCATTTATTATTTCCCACATAATTTTCTACAGGCATCCGGTTTGAAATGCTTCTTGCCAAAGTCATCTCATCTGCATATTCCAGCTCACCTCCAAAGGCAATGCCGCGGGCGATTGTCGTAATTTTAACCGGGCTCTCTTTTAGTTTTTTACTAATATAATAAATAGTGGTATCGCCCTGGATATTTGGGCTTAATGCAAAAATTAATTCTTGTGTTATTTCTTCGTTTACTCTCCGTATCAAAGAATCTATTTCCAATTGGTCTGGACCTATTCCGTCCAATGGAGAAATGATTCCACCAAGAACGTGATAAAGCCCGTTGTATTGCTGGGTGCTTTCGATTGCAATTACATCGCGGATGGTTTCTACTACGCAGATAATCTCCTGCTTGCGGCTGCGGTCTGCACAAATATTACAAAGTTCTTTATCAGCGATATTTCGGCACCGGGAACAAAAATGAATTTCTTCACGCATTTTTAAAATCACGTCGCTGAATGTTTTTACATCGCTTACATCTTTTTTCAATAAATGCAGTACCAAACGTAAAGCTGTTTTTTTACCAATGCCTGGTAATTTTGCAAATTCATTCACCGCATTTTCTAAAAGAGTGGAGGAAAAAATCATGGAGCAAAAGTAAGAATTATGAGGCGGTATTTGATTTGAACACAAGAAATAAGGGTGAACGATTTTAAAAATATCTGTAGATAGAACAGAAATTAATTAAAGTTTTAGACACTGGTTGAAACAATTATTTGCACCAGTAAACAAACAAATAATGAGGATTTATGTTTTCCCAAGCCCTTCTAATACACTAAAGTTTCTAAACCGCATAAACTCTCAACTGCATCTACAACTCCACATTCGCGTCATTATCCCAATCTGCTCTTATGCTGATTTTTTTTGGAATCGCAATTACTTTTTCCGGTTGTTTTTTTAAATGATAATCGCCCGGGTCCCAGGTGCCGTTTTCATTCTCGTCGTCTAAAATGCGCAGTTCATACTCCCCGGGATTGAATAATTTAACCGTGAAAGTTGGCGAGATTATTTTGAAGGAATCAACGATGGCGTCATTTTGTACAAATTGCAAAACAGGATGAGCCACTTTTTGCAAATTCGAAAAATTTAATTTAAGGCTACCATATTCTCTTTCTGCTTTTGTTTTAAAACTGAGGGTATCTGGTTTCTTTAATTCGTCTCCCAAAGTGTCTATCGCAAAATCTTTTTCAAGTATTAGTTTGTACCGGGTATCTTCTACCCAGTTATTTTTTACCGTGATTTCTTTAAACGTAGTATCCATAAGTATTACAGCCGTTGCTACCGGATGAAATAAAGTATCTGTCAGGTGTATTTTTAATGAATCATAATTTTTTAAAGGAACATCAAATTTGATGGTAAGCGGTGTAAGCAAATCCTGTATATTGCTGGAAAGCGATGTGGTAAATTTTAAAAGCTTCTCGGGATTTTTTTTAACTGCCGCTGATGTACTGGTTTTTGGTTTGGCATATTTTTCTTCGGAATAAGCAAACAATTCTACCGGTGTTACATGATTTGATATATGAATCACGCTATCGGCAAATGCAAAAAGCTGGGAAGGATTGTTATACATTTTTTGCCCGCTCTCATCTTTTAATGCGTACAAATGATAAGCGCCGGGAGCAAGATATCTGAATTCAAATTTACCCGAAGAATCTAACCGCGCTACATATCTTGGCTTTTGTTTGTAAACGGCAGAATCGTCTAAATTGCTGTATAAAAGCGCCAGAAGGGTACTGTCCACTTTACCCGTTTGGGCAAGCACTACATTGCCACTAAAAGTAAGCGAATCAATATAAGATCCGGTAGAAAAAACATAAGTAAAATTGTGCAGCGGATTATTTTCATTGATATCCTGAATCGCATTGCCAAACTGGTAACTGTAGGTGGTATTGGGTTGCAACGTATCACGGATTTTGATGCTTACCGTTTTCAATTTTGAAGTGACATTCGGAATCGTTTTTGGCTCTGGCGTTACAAGCAAATACTTTTGCAAATCCTGCAAATGCACATATTCATCAAAAGTGAAAGTAACGCGGTTTGCGTCAAAATGTATTGTTTTATTTGGCGGATTTGCATTCAATAAAACCGGTGGAATCGTATCTCTCGGGCCACCGGTGGGCATGCCGATTTGCGCGCAGCCGCTTCCCATTATCGAAAGAAGATAACAAAAGCCTAAAACCAAAAGAATAATGATTGAATCGAATTTTTTCATTTCAGAAAAGCAAACTTAAATTCTTTGCATAGATATTCATTTTTCTTCTTCCTAAATAAAAATTAAATATTCTACGAAAATCTGCAAGAAAAATGGTTGATGTAAAAGTGGTTTTAATCGAAAATCTATTGTGGTCTAGATTTGTTCTAAAATTTAAAAAGAATATAGTTGTGCCCATAGTTTTGCCGGGTCTTCCTTTTGTGGAAAAAGTATTTTACAATCACATTTTCATCTTCAATACAATAGATTAAAGAATAGGGAAATCCCTCGATAAGTGAGATTATATGAAATAGATTGGTAGTAAAGAAATGCGTTTATAATTTCATCATCAACTATATTATATTAAGTACTTTATACCGCATTACGCAGGTGCTTCAGTCGTTCAGAAAGTTCCTGCCTGGTCGTCAAATGTGTTTTCTTTTCGGCATAAGCCTTATCACGGCGTGCTAACTCTTTATAAAGCTGGTCATTTGAAATAAGGTAATTCTCTAATTCCTTGTCTTCGGGAAGCAAGTAAAAAAGTTCAGCCTTTTCTGACACTGGCAACTTTTTGATATTTTCAAATACTGATGACATTTGTTTTTATTAAAATACAAAAAAGTTTGAAGTATTAATTTCTTATTTAAAAAAACAGAAAATCCACAAACTAAATTTCTTCCTCCACAATATCATGCAAGGCAATTGCCAGTTTATTTTCCTTCACAAAGTTGCACCAGGTACAATCTTCTTTGCCACAACCGTTATAAAAATCACGCGCCTGTATGCGATTCCAAACTTCGGTTATTTGTTGCTTTACTGTCTCAATATCTGATGGTTCAATAAATATTTTTCTTTTCTGAAACCCTTTGTTTTTATCTGGTTCTACAAAATCAAATTCCGAGCTTACTACTTTCCAATCTTTGCCGTCCACATTATCAATGAGTATTTTATAAAACACCGCCTGCCGCCAGTAATCGCCGCCAATTGGATTATCCGGGCTTGGCGCTAATAATTTTTTCTTTGTGTAATTGCTGTTTACATCACCGGTTTTGTAATCCACTACATTCACTTCTTTGCCGGTA
>JBQCFO010000170.1:0-2144 GCA_051959055.1 Ginsengibacter sp.
GAATTTGGAGGAAAAGATAAAACAGAGACTGACAACAAATGCAAAGCACTGATGGAAGAATTAAATAAGGAAAAAGATCGGCCCAGTATGTCCTTGTTTGATGATCCGGCGCAGGAAAAAATGCTTTGGGAAATAAGAGAATCCGGATTAGGAGCTACCGCTTTTGTACCCGGTGAACCCGATGGAGCACCGGGCTGGGAAGATTCCGCGGTACCGCCGGAAAAAGTAGGCGATTATTTAAAAGATCTGCGGGCACTTTTCAGCAAATTCGGTTACCATCCTTCCCTGTATGGGCACCTGGGGCAGGGATGCGTGCATTGCCGTGTTGGCTTCGACCTGTTAACAGAAGCAGGAATTGAAAATTATAAGCAATTTACAATAGAAGCGTCGCACCTCGTTGTAAGTTATGGCGGTTCGCTTTCCGGCGAGCATGGCGACGGGCAAACAAGAGGCGATTTGCTGGAAATAATGTTTGGAAAAGAAATCATGCAGGCATTTCATGAATTTAAATCAATCTGGGATCCTGAATGGCTAATGAATCCGGGTAAAATAATAGACAGTTTTGGTCAATTATCCGATTTAAGATTAGGAACTTCTTATAATCCGCCATCGCCAAAAACTCATTTTCATTTTTTGAATGATGATAATAAAGGAAGTTTTTCACGGGCTGTTCTTCGCTGTGTGGGAGTAGGTAATTGTCGTCGCCACGAAGGCGGAACCATGTGCCCGAGTTATATGGTTACCCGCGAAGAAAAAGACAGTACAAGAGGCCGGGCGCACATGCTTTTTGAAATGTTGCAGGGCGATGTGCTCACGCATGGCTGGAAGGAAGATCAGGTAAAAGAATCATTGGATCTGTGCCTTGCCTGCAAGGGCTGCAAAGGCGATTGCCCGGTAAATGTGGATATGGCAACTTTAAAGTCGGAATTTCTTTCTCATTATTATAAAAGAAGATTCCGACCGCGCACGGCATATGCTTTTGGCTGGATTTACTGGTGGTCGCGCCAGGCATCCTTATTACCAGGGATAGTTAATTTTTTTGCCCATGCACCTCTATCCGCAAATATTTTAAAAGCCATTGCAGGCGTAAACCAGAAAAGGGAAATTCCAAAATTCGCGCAGCAAACTTTCAGAAACTGGTTTAATAGCAAGGGAGGAAAGAAATCCGATAAGCCAAAGGTCATTTTGTGGGTTGATACGTTTAATAATTTTTTTAAACCGGAAACATTGGTTGCAGGCTCAGAAGTGCTGGAAGCTGCCGGATACCAGGTGATTATTTCCAGCAGACCCATTTGCTGCGGCCGTCCACTTTCTGATTTTGGGATGCTGGATACGGCAAAAAAAATGTTGCTGCAAATTTTGGGTGTGATGCGCGATGAAATCAGAAGCGGAACGCCGCTGGTAGGGTTAGAGCCCAGTTGTGTAGCGGTTTTCAGAGATGAGATGTGTGATCTCATTCCATTTGATGAAGATGCAAAACGATTGAAACAACAAACTTTTACACTTGCTGAATTTTTAGAAAAAAAAGTAAAAGATTACAAAGCGGCGCCATTAAAAAGAAAAGCAATCGTGCAGGGCCATTGTCATCAGAAAGCAATTATGAAAATGACAAGCGAAGAGCAAATATTTCATAATATGAATATGGATTATGAAATATTAGATTCAGGTTGCTGTGGAATGGCGGGATATTTTGGTTATGAAAAGGGCGACAAATATGATGTTTCTATAAAAGCCGGGGAAAGGGTGCTTTTGCCTGCGGTAAGAAATGCGGATAAAAAAACGCTCATCGTAGCGGATGGATTCAGCTGCCGCGAACAGATCGAACAATTGACAAATCGCAACGCATTGCATACCGCACAGGTATTACAAATGGCTTTACATGAAAATGGAGAAACGGATAATCCGGTTGATTATGCTGAAAAAAAATATATAGATGGAATGAAATTGAATTCGCCGGCATTAACGGTAAAGCGAACCGCTATTCTTTTATCGCTTGCAGGACTGGCAATGATTGGAATTTTATTATTGAATAAAAATACAAAGTATTCAAAAAAATATTTTGGAAGATAAGGAACTTTAAAAATGAAGCGATAATCTTTTTCCAACATTCGATTTAACAAAAAAAATTACATAATGAAAGTTTA
>JBQCFO010000171.1:0-4248 GCA_051959055.1 Ginsengibacter sp.
GAGAAAGACGGTGCACTTCAATAAACATCGGATTCAGTTCGTGTTCTTTTGCAGCCAGCAGCGCGGGATTGAAGCGCTCCACATGTCCAACCTGGAATTTTATATTTGCTTCTTTCGCCAGCTTTACTATTTCCTTTGCTTCATCCATGGTATTGCACAAAGGTTTTTCAACAAACACATGTTTACTTTTTAAAACGGCCTTTTTACACAATTCAAAATGTTCGGTGGTGGGCGCCACAATATCAATAACATCGCAGGCTTCAATCAGATCATCCGCTTGTTTAAATCTTTTTAAACCGTATTCTTTTTTCACTTCGTTTGCATTTAACTCAGAAGGATCACAGAATCCGGCTAATTTTACGCCTTCTATTTCTTTCCAGTTATTCAAATGAAATTTTCCCAAATGGCCTACACCAAATACTCCAACTTTTAGCATATTCTATATTTAAAGGCGATAAAGGTAACGTTATCAATGATTCTTTTTTATTTCTCCAAAGGAAGTCGTTTGAACAGCAAACGAACTTTTAATGGGATTTTGTGTTTTGACAACTTACGGATGAAAAACAACCTGTGATAATATAATACCGGTGGCCACTGCAGCATTCAATGATTCTGCATGACCGGCTTTTGGAATGGTAATTTTTTGTGAAGCAGATTTTAAAATTTCTTCACTCAATCCATTTGATTCATTTCCAATTAAAAAAATTCCTTCATTTATTTTTGGTAATTTATAAAGAGAAATACCTGATAAATCAGCCGCATAAATGGGAATTCTTTTATTTTTATCAACAAAAGATTCTAAATCTGTATAAAGGATATTTACTCTTAGAAGGCTGCCCATAGTGGATTGTACCACTTTTGGATTGTAACAATCCACGCTGTTTTTGCTACAGATAATATTTTCTATTCCAAACCAATCTGCAATGCGAATGATGGTTCCAAGGTTGCCCGGATCCTGCAAGTCATCGAGCATTAATGAAATTTTGCCTGCAAAATTTTGTTTTTCATTTGCAGCTATTTTGTTAAAAACTGCAACTACTTTATTCGGAGTTTTTAAAAGTGAGATACTTTTCAGCCAATGGTCATCTGCCTCGAAAATATTTTCAATGCCTATATTTTTTAATAAAAAATGGTTATCGCTTAGCCATTTTTTTTCTGCGCAAATGAGTTTGCATTTCATTTTTTCTGACATCAGAAATTCTGTAATAATCTTTGGCCCTTCGGCAATAAATGCATTCTCTTCATCACGAAATTTTTTATGGCTCAAACTTTGAATATATTTGACAATCTTTTTGCTCAACATGGTTTTTTTATTATGAAAGGGAACAACTCTGTGAAAATTTCCGTCTTATTTTTTCTAAAATTTTTTTTTGTGATTCTGTTTTTTTCAAGCTGTACCATTGTTCAAAAATATCAAAAAAATGTTCCTTTCATTTTTAAAAATACTATTAATCTGAAAGCAAACAATGTAAGTAAAGATGAGAAAGTAAGCATCAAATCAAAATTGACGACACAATTAGACGACAGTGCCAAAGTGATGGTAAAAGATAAATTTTTTATTTTTCATTATATTCCCAATCCACCAGTTTTTGATACGAATGCAGTAGCTCAATCCGCTGCAAATATGGCTGTTGCTTTGCAAAATCTTGGGTTCTATAGCCCGGATATTTCCTATTCTTTTGATACCGTTACACGCAAAAAAAACCAGGAAAGAGTAACCGTTACCTACGATGTGGATGCCGGTAAACGCACAATGATAGACACTCTGGCTTATCTTTTTACAAAACCAGAATTGGAGGAACTGGCTGTTTCCACAAAAAAGGAATCGTTGCTTCAGCCAAACACACCCATAACAAAAAGTGGTGTTCTACAGGAAACAAACCGACTCGTAAATCTTTATAAAAATAATGGCTATTACAAATTTACCGCTGATGAAATAAGAGCGACAGGTGATACCACCATTGCAGCATTGACAAGTGTTTCAGAAGATCCGTTTGAACAATTACGCTTACTCGCAGAAGCAAATGAACAGCGCAAACATCCTAAAATCCGTTTGGGATTTCAATTAAATAATCTACCTGACAGCACCAATTTGCAAAAATATTATATCAATGATATTTATGTTTTACCGGATTATATTCCCGGAGATGAATATACAGACACTTCATTACAGGAACGTACATTCAAAAATTATACAGCAAAATTTCACCGGAAGCTTTTTAAATTTTCATTACTGCGCAGAAATCTTGCAATAAAAAAAGGAAATGTTTTCCGGCAGGATGACTATTTTAAAACCATCAATGATCTGTATAAACTTGGAGTTTGGGAAAGCCCGACTATAGATATCATTGAACAAAAAGATACCAATCTTTTGAATATGGTTGTAAAATTAATTCCTTTAAAAAAATATGGTTTTGAAGGAAATATTGAGATGAGTTATTCGGCAAATAATGCTACCAGCAGCCTTACTACTTCTGCATCCGGAAACCTTTTGGGCTTGTCTTTAAATTTATCAGTAACCGATAGAAACTTTGCCAAATCTGCCATACGTATGACGAATGGCATTAAAGCCGGAGTTGAATTTAATACTTCTCACAGAAACAGCAATGGCACTTTCATCAATTCAAACGAACTCAGCTATTCAAATACCTTGTTGTTTCCAAAATTCATTTTTCCGCTGGGTGTTTATAACAATAAAAATTTAATTACCAATCAATCCTTTATCAATACAAATATTTCGCTCATAAACAGGATTGATTTTTTTAATCAGCAGGTTTTTAATACGGCCTATGGTTTTAACTGGACAAACAATGCAAAACACTTGTGGAGCCTAAAACTTTTCAACTTTGATTATCGTCGTTTGTACAATCGTTCGGCAAGTTTTGACAGTACATTAAATGAAAACCCTTTTTTAAAATATTCCTTCAACACCGCACTGGTAATGGGTTCGTCAATCAGTTACAACCTTGCAAAAGCAAATCCTCGTAACCCAAAACTGGTTACGAATCTGAAAATCAACTTTGAAGAATCCGGATTGCCATGGGACTTACTGAAAGAAAAAAACAAGAATGCACAGACAGGAAATTTTTTCAATAAATATTTAAAGGAATTTGTTAAAACGGATGTGGAATATATTTATACCATTAACCATCAAAAATCTGCTATTGCTCTCCGGGCTTTTGCGGGTGTTGGAATTCCCTTATCAAATAGTGATACCACACTTCCATTTTTTAAACAATATTTTGGTGGTGGCCCTAACAGCATGCGGGGATGGCCGGTTCGTGGCATCGGTGTAGGAGGACAACCGCTGGCACCCTATCAGTCAACAGGAATCCGTTTTAATGACCGTACGGGCGATATCCAACTGGAAGGAAATGCAGAATACCGCTTTAATGTAGCGCCTCTTTTTTCAAACGCCGTACTTTTTAAAATGGCTGTGTTTACTGACGTTGGCAACATCTGGAATTTTAAAAACACCAGGCCTGATGGGAAAGAAGATACAACTCAATTCAAATTTAAAAACGTGTATAAACAATTAGGAGTGTCTTCCGGCGTAGGTTTCAGATTTGATTTTTCTTATTTTGTTATCAGATTCGATGTGGCATTAAGATTTAAACGTCCGGATATTTTAGAGAATGATGGTTGGCAATTTCCAAATGTCAATTTCAAAAATCTTTTTGGCTCATCTTATGCAAATCGCTTATGGCGTTATGAAAATTTTAATGCAACTATAGGAATAGATTATCCTTTTTAAAGATTATTGTGAATATTTTACCATTATCGGATAAAAAAGTGTTACTTTTTCCAATTTTTTAAATGTTAATTTTACAACACGTTTCCTCTGTTACCCTTAGATTAATTTATTAACTTATACACGCTCAAAAAGGCATATCATTTTATCAAAATATTTATTCCTTTTTGAAAAACCGGATTAAGGCTGAAAAAAAATTCAGCCTTTTTTTTTATCACGTTTACTTACACGAATGGGAAGTGAATGACGACAATTATTCTTTGAGACATTTATCAAAAAAGAGGCATAATACTGAAAAATGGTTGGTAAAATCCTTTGAAATGTAACACTCTAAAGGATTTGAACGAAGTTTGATGAAACACGTTTCATCAAACTTTTTTCATTTTATAATTATGTCAAAAAAAACGCTGCTGGAGTTGTGGATTTTTAGATTCCATCAGATGGGGAACCCGCGATGGCAAACAAAGATTTAAGTGCAAAAACTGCGGTATTTTGTT
>JBQCFO010000172.1:0-12734 GCA_051959055.1 Ginsengibacter sp.
TTTGAATTATAAGCCGCCAAATCAATATTTCTTCCTTTTTGAATTCCGTTTATGTTCGTTACAGATGTAGCGGTGTTGTTATAAATCTTATAGCCACCAGCGCCACCTCCACTGATATTTACAGTAAATTTCTTATACCGGAGATCCAGGTTTGCGCCAAATAAAGTATGCGGATTTGGATCGCCCGCATAAACCGGATTGGCTCCAATAATTTGATTTCCACTACTATCAAAACCTCCAAATGGTTTGAGATAAAATTCATTTACCGGCTCATTGTTGGTAATAATTTGGGAAAGTGCCCCTGATACCCCCTGGCCGCTTATCTGCCCGGTTATGATAGACAATGCATTCTTTGTTCCCGGTGCATAAAAATTGTTCAACAAATTTTTATTAAATGAAATATTAAACCCTAGATTTAAATCAAAATCCTGTTTCTGAACGAGAACACCGGTCAATCCCAATTCGAATCCTTTATTAGTCAGATTGCCCGGGATATTTATATAATAAATGGATGCTGGGGCCGGCTGAATAGCGGTACTTTGAAACAGAATGTTGGTCGTATTCTTATTATAATAATCAACAGAACCAAATAATCTTCCTTTAAACAAAGAAAAGTCAATTCCGGCATCGTAAGAGGTCGTTTGTTCCCATTTCAAATTCGGGTTTGCCACATTTAGCTGGCCGGCTGTATTATATGCAGAAAAACCAAATTGTTCTTGTGAAGCCCCGGCAGGAAACTCCTGGTTACCGGTAATCCCCCATGAACCTCTCAATCCTAAAGTGGTAAAAATGGTGTTATCCTTCATGAAGTCTTCGTTGCTGATTAGCCATTTCGCACCGACTGAAGGAAAGTATCCGTACTTATTATTTTTTCCAAATTTAGTAGAACCGTCAGCTCTCATTGTGGCAGTAAGAAAGTATTTCTCTGAATAATTCAAATTAACCCTTGCAAAATAAGATTGAAGTTCTGTGGTAGGATCAACATAAGTAGATGGAGCATTTGGAGTATTTCCATTGGCTAAAATACTTGTGTATGGAAATGACACCAGGTTCTTTTGATCAAGATTGGTATTGAACCCGGTAGCTGAAAAGCTGGAATTTGCAAAATCTGATTTCCAATATTCATACCCCAATAAAGCTTCTAAATGAAATTTGTCACTAAAATCTGAAGTATAATCTAAGGTATGTGTGAAAGTTTGTGAGGTCAATATCTGATCAGAAATAGCTCCAAATCCTAAGCCGGAGATGCCCGGATATCCCTGGATGAAACCGTCGATATTGGTATTTCTTTTGCCTGCTGAATGATCAACAGCGTATAAAAATTTATAGTTGAGTGTAGGCAATATTTTTACAGTGGCAGAAATATTTCCAAGTAATGTATTCACATTTGTTTCGTCAGACGTTGCTGCTAATAATGCAAGAGGATTTCCTGAGCCATTTGATGGATAAACATAAATACCATTATTATCTGTAAAGGCCGTTGTAGGATTCCAGCTTAACGCAGAGCTGATTAAATTACCCTGAGACCCCGCTGTGCTGGAAATTAAAGCTGCATTATCAGATGTGTGAGCGGCAATTGCATTAAAATCAATGGTTAACCTTTGATCCAAAAACTTGTATTGCCCGGAAAATGTACCTATATATTTATCTAAATTGGTAGTCTTGATGAATCCGTTGAACCTTGAACCAAGAAAAGATGCCCGGAATCTTCCGGTTTCATTTCCACCACTCAAGGCAAGGCTATAATTTTGAGATAAATTGTTTTGTGTAATTGCTTTTAACGCATCGACGCTTTTACCGCCATCCAAAGATGTAGTTAAAGTATCCAGTTGATATTTTTTAAGTGCACTTCTGAACTGGCTTGCAGATAAAACGTCAAACTTTTTCATATATCCGGCAGTAGTTGAAAAGCTGGTGTTAAATTCAAGCCTTGTACCAGTTGATGTGGCCCTTTTTGTTGTAATTATAATAACCCCGTTTGCACCTCTTGATCCATAAATCGCAGTGGCAGAGGCATCTTTTAAAACATCCATTTGTGCTATATCATTGGGATTAATGAATAACAATGGATTTACATCAGGAGTAGTTCCAAAACCACCTGTGCCTAAAGTAACACTTGGCCTCGCAGATCTTCCGTCAAGCGGCACTCCGTCTATTACATATAATGGATTGTTGCCGGCGCGAATTGAATTGTTACCCCGGATTACAACGGTGGTGACTGAACCAGGCATTCCGCTATTATTCGTTATTTCTAAGCCGGGAACTTTATTCTGCAATAACTGATCAGGTGAATTGATTACGCCTTTATTAAAATCCTTTGCTTTAACCGAAGTAATGGCTCCTGTTAAATCTCTTTTCCTTGAAGTGCCGCCATATCCCGTAACCACCACCTCAGACAAATTAGCCGCAGTATTTACCAACTGCACATCCACATTGGAAGCAGAGGTGATATCTACTCTTTTCGTCTCAGATCCTACATAGCTGATAGACAGTTGTTTGGCATTTGCAGGCACATTGATAGAGAAGTTACCACTACCATCGGTAGTTACACCGGATCTTTGGCCAACTACTGTTACCGAAGCGCCTACTAAAGGAGTACCATCGGGTGCGGTAACCTTTCCGGTTACAGTTCGTTGTTGCGCAATCGATTGCATAAAGCAACAGAACATAAACAGCCCAAAAAGAAGGAGTTTCTTTCTCATAATAACGATTTAATAAATGATGAATTGTTATGTAAATTAAACACATTTGTTAAACAAACAAAAAAACTTTTTTCTTTTTTTTTCTTTTTGGAAAATTTAACATTTAATGAAAAAAAATTTCGTATAGAATTGTCATACAACTGTTTGGATACAGGTAAAATGAGCCAATAACCATTGCGCTTAGAAATAAAAATTAAAAAACAGAATTATTTCTTATTTTACTGCCCTGTTAATCGCTTGATTTTGAGTGATTATGCTTTGTAGTAATGAAAAAGTGATAAACTAATAAGTGTGATCTTTTTTGGAACTTGACATTTACGTTCTTCATTTCTATTTATGGAAAGCTGCATGCCTTTTAAATCTTTTTGTCTTTAAATAAATTTTCAATGAAAAAAAATCTTTTCTTTCTATCCATCCTTTTTTTTGTTTTTCAATCAAAAGCACAAATCCGTTTGCCACATATTTTATCTGATGGAATGGTATTGCAACAAAATTCGAATATAAAACTGTGGGGATGGGCAAGCCCTGCCGAACATATTTCGATACAGCCATCATGGACAAAAGATACTTTGAAAACCGTAACGGATGGTAATGGTAAATGGGTCTTGAAACTACAAATACCGAAAGGTGGAGGCCCATATGAAATAAATTTCGCCGGTAACGACACCTTTTCTTTAAAAGACGTATGGCTGGGAGAAGTATGGGTATGTTCCGGACAATCGAATATGGAATTTACCTACAACTGGGCAAAAACGAAAGATGTGGCTGCCGATTTTGCAACATGTAATCAATACCAACTTCACTTTTTTCAAATCCCAAAAACTACCGGATTAACACCACAGGAGAACGTAGATGGAAATTGGAAAAATTGCGATTCCAATACGCTGAAGAATTTCAGTGCGGTGGCTTATTTCTTTGGCAAAATGTTGAATCAAAATTTGAAGGTTCCTATTGGGCTCATTTCATCTAACTGGGGCGGAACTCCTGCAGAAACCTGGACGCCGGACAGCATCATAAATAATAATCCGCAACTGAAAGCCGGACAGCAAAAATTGAAACCAAGTCAGTGGTGGCCGGTGCAACCGGGGCTGGCATATAATGGTATGATAGCGCCGATTACCAACCTGGATATAGCCGGCACTATATGGTACCAGGGCGAATCGAATGTAGATACTTACAGCACTTATGCACAGCTTTTTAAAAACATGATTACTTCCTGGAGAAAAGCATGGCATCAGGATTTCCCTTTTTATTTTGTACAGATTGCACCATTCAAATACGGCAATGGAGATAACGCGGCTTATTTGCGCGACGCGCAAAGTGAAGCTTTGACATTACCCAAAACCGGTATGGTAATTACCTCGGATTTGGTAACGGATACCAACGATATTCATCCGCATGACAAACACGATGTCGGTTACAGGCTTGCAGAAATTGCTTTGAACAAAACTTATGGATTGAAACAATTTGATAAATTTTCACCCATGTATATTTCATCAAATCCGGAAGGAAATAAAGTCATTATCCGTTTGAGTAATGCCGGCAATGGTTTGCACATCAAAGGAGATAAAATAAAGGATTTGTATATCGCCGGAAAAGACGGTATTTATTATCCTGCCGAATTAAAATTAGCGACAGGTAGCATCACCGTTTTTAATAAAAAAGTATTACAACCGACGTTTGTAAAATATGGATTCAGTAATACGCAAATGGGAAATCTGTTCAATAACGACAATATGCCTGTAGCGCCATTTAAAATAGAGGTAAAGTGAACTTCAGGCATGTGTTTGAAAAAAGTGGCTCATGTTCTGCCTCAATAAAGTCTTAATAAAAGAAATAAGTGGTAAGAAATCTGCAACGCCAGCATACGCCGTATTAATAAGATTTACCTTAAATCTCAAAAAAAAACGGACAAACCGAAGCTATTTGCTGTTTGTCCGTTCTCTGTGCCCGGGACTGGATTCGAACCAGCACATCCTTGCGAACGCTGCCACCTGAAAGCAGTGCGTCTACCAATTTCGCCACCCGGGCAATTCAAAAAGATCCGTTTATCTGAGTTATTAAAATGGGTGCCAAAAATAAAGGTAAAATCTAAATAAACGATTTTTTCCTTTTTATTTTTTTATCTGTAAAAGACATCGCTGTATTTCAATTTGTCGTGTGATTAAAAGATTGCCAACCTTAGCGACAGTTTATATTGCACGCAAAGGCATTTTTTTGCCTTTCTTTTTTATTCTTTATATTTATTATTCTAAATATCACTGCTATGAAAGAAGACATTCTGCAATACATCTGGAAATTCCAATATTACAATCACCATAATCTTACCAGCACGAATGGGGATCAGATTTTGGTCATTTATCCCGGATCCCACAATCAGAATCAGGGCCCTGATTTTACAGAAGCAAAAATAAAAATCAATGACACTTTGTGGGCCGGTAATGTTGAATTACACATCAATTCTTCTCACTGGAATCTGCACAATCATTCTGCTGATGATAACTATAAAAATATTATTCTGCACATTGTATGGAACCATGATGAGGAAATAAAAGATGCAAACGGAAATAATTTACCGACGCTTGAATTGCAAAGCCGGGTTTCAAATTTACTCTTGGAAAAATATAAACAACTTAGTCAAAATGGCCAGTTTATCGCATGTGAGAAACTGGCTCACCAGTTAAGCGATCTCTCCTTAATCAGTTGGAAACAACGGCTCGTGGCCGAAAGGCTGATTACAAAATCAAAAAAAATTTTAGAAATTTTAAACCAAACCAATAAGCATTGGGAAGAGACTTTCTGGTGGCTGATTGCCGCTAATTTCGGATTGAAAGTAAACAGTGAAAAGTTTAAAAAGATTGCCCAATCCTTACCTCTTTCGCTTTTGGCAAAGCATAAGCACAATCTCATTCAAATAGAGGGAATGTTGTTTGGACAGGCAGGTTTATTAAAAAATGATTTCGAAGAAAAATATCCAATCATGCTGCAAAGGGAATATCGCTTTTATCAGAAAAAATATCACTTGCAGCCGGTAGATGGCGAACTGTTTTTTCTAAGAATGCGTCCTTCAAATTTTCCAACCATCCGGCTTGCGCAACTCGCTATGCTGATTCATAATAGCGAACATTTATTTTCAAAAATTAAGGAAATAGAATCTGTTGCTGAAGTTAAAAAATTGCTTAGCCCCGAAGCGAATGATTACTGGCATTACCATTATATTTTTGAGCAGAAGACAGAACTAAAAATAAAAACTTTGGGCAAACAAATGATTGATAATATTATCATCAATACCATCGTACCCATTTTATTTTCTTATGGCCTCCATCACAGTGAAGAGCATTATAAAGAAAAGGCAATAAAATGGCTTGAAGAAATTTCGCCTGAAAAAAATGCCATTACCAAAGGATTTGAAAACCTGCATTATTCCAATAAAAACGCTTTCGATTCGCAGGCTTTTGTTCAATTGAAAAATGAATATTGCAATAAAAAACTTTGCCTTGAGTGTGCCATTGGAAATTCTCTGATTCGATAACATGTTATGATGAAATTACAAATCCCTGTTAAAACTTCTTTTACTGCTGCCTCATTAGCACATCAACAATAAGTACATTGGCTAATTGCTCCACTGATAATTCAGCACCAATACAATTTCGGGATGAATACTTTTGGCTACCGGACAATTGGTGCCGGTTCTTTCTAAAATAACTCTTTCTTTTTCTGCTATATCAGCGGGCAAAATTACGGATACTTCAATCTTTGCTACTCTTCGTGGATCACTGCCCATGTGTTTGATAACATCTGCCCTGGCATTGGTAAGGTCCACGTTCATATCCGCCGCTTTTATGCCCATAGTTGTGAGCATGCAGGTGGCAAGCGAAACACATAATAAATCGGTAGGAGAAAATTTTTGACCTTTACCACGATTATCAGTTGGAGCATCTGTTTCGATGGTTGATTTACTTTGCAAATGTTCTGCTTCACAGCGCAGATTTCCTTTATATATGATTGATGCAGTCATTCTCTTATTTTTGTATAAATTTACAGCACTAATATAACAACAACAAATGCGAAAAATACTTTTCTTTTTTATCACTATTTTCCTGTCGGCAAACATCTTTGCGCAAAATGCCCGTACCGAGCGTCAGCAGCGCAGAAGAGCCGAGATAAATCAAATGGTAAAACAGCAGGAAGAAGGGGTGATTACTTATAAAAAAAGTTTTGCTTTTGGCGCTAAACTGATCACGGATGGCTATGGTGTTTTTTTCGAATTGGGACGTGCGAGTTCTGTAAAGAAAGGATTGCTTTACCAATTGGAAATCAGTGAACGTAAAAGTTCAAAAGAAGAAAAACAAAGTTTTTATACCAATACTGTGCCCTATATTTATGGTAAAGAAAATTTTGTTTATCCCATAAAACTGGGCTTGCAGCAACAGGTTTTATTGGGAAATAAATCGAATAAAAACGGCGTGGCAATTACCGGCAATTATGGAGGTGGTATTGCCCTTTCCCTGCTCCGTCCATATTATGTGCAGGTGCAGGATGGGAACGGTGGTTACCAGTATATAAAATATAATTCTGCTGACAGTGTTGCTTTTTTAACGCATCAGATTATTGGTGGCCCGGGTTTTGGAAGAGGCTGGAATGATTTGACTGTTACGCCTGGACTTTATGCAAAAGCAGCGGTACGGTTTGATTATGGAACCTTCAATGAAATCATTTCAGCAATAGAAGTGGGTGTTACAGGAGAATATTATACCAAAAAAATTCCGCAGATGGTTTATAACAAAGAAAAAGAATTTTTCTTTGGTGGTTACGTTGCCATCATATTTGGCAAAAGAAAATAGAATCCTGTTTTTTTTCTAAAAAAATACTTAAAAATAATGAGTGAAGAATTGGTAATAGAAGCGCAGGCAAAACCGAAAAAACCAAACTGGCTTCGGGTCAAACTGCCTATAGGAGAAGAATACAAGCATGTAAGACAAATAGTAGATACGCATAAATTACACACAATTTGTGAGAGCGGAAATTGTCCGAATATGGGCGAATGCTGGGGGGAAGGAACTGCTACCTTTATGATTCTCGGAAATATTTGTACCAGGAGTTGCGGCTTTTGTGCAGTAGCAACAGGCCGTCCCCTGGCGGTAGACTGGCAGGAACCAAAACGGGTTGCTGATGCCATTCATTTGATGAAAGTAAGACATGCGGTTATCACTTCTGTGGATCGCGATGAATTAAAAGATGGAGGCTCCATCATTTGGTATAATACGATTAAAGCCATTCGTGAAATAAACCCGCAAACAACTTTAGAAACACTGATTCCGGATTTTAAAGCGCAGGAAGAAAATATCCAACGCATTATTGACGCGGCTCCGGACGTGGTAAGTCACAATATTGAAACGGTTGAACGCCTGACCCGGCACGTAAGAATCCAGGCAAAATACTGGCGAAGCATGGAAACGCTGCGCTTTTTGAAAAAAGGAGGCATGCGTACAAAAAGCGGAATTATGCTCGGCCTGGGAGAAACAAAAGAAGAAGTAATACAAACGATGCATGATTTAAAAGACAGCGAGGTAGATGTAATTACCATTGGGCAATATCTGCAACCAACGCCGAAACACCTGCCTGTGCAGCGTTATGTACATCCATCTGAGTTTGCAGAACTACGTGAAATCGGCTACCGGATGGGATTAGATTATGTGGAAAGCGGGCCGCTGGTTCGCTCGTCCTATCACAGCGACAGGCATGTTCATCCGGGATTGGGAAGAAAAGCATGGGAAAAAGCCAATGAATTGAAAGCTTTGGCTGCTGCAAAAAATAATTAGAAAAAACTAAACAAGTTCATGATAAAATTTAACTGCCTCTTTGTGATATGGGGTTTGGTATTTTTATCACCGCTTCCTTCTTTTTCCCAGTATATATTAAATGGAAACGCCTCAAAAGAGAGTTGTAATTGTTATCAGCTTACCACGGATCAAATGTGGCAGGGAGGCAGCGTATGGCAAAGTACCAAGATAAATTTGAACGATCCGTTTGATTTTAAATTCAATATTTTCCTCGGATACCTCGATGCAGAGGGAGCAGATGGAATTGTTTTTATGCTTCAGCAGCAAAGTGCAAATCTGGGGGCGCAGGGAGGGGGAATGGGATTTGAGGGAGTGTCACCGTCTGTGGGAATTGCATTAGACACCTGGCAAAATATGGAGGACAACGATCCGTCTTATGATCATATCAGCATTCAAAAAAACGGAGTAATAAAACATGGAAATGATTTGGCCGGACCGATTCCTGCTTCTGCTACCAGCAATAATATTGAAGACGGCGCGTGGCATATTTTACAAATAAAATGGGATCCGGCGACTAAAACTTTAAGCACTTATTTTGATGGAGTTTTTCGCCTTTCAACCCAAACCGATTTGATTGCCGGTGTTTTTAATAACGACCCAATGGTGTATTGGGGGTTTAGCGCGGCAACCGGTGGTAAATATAATATTCAAAAATTTTGCACTGCACTCAATCCTGTTTACAATTCAGGATTGACAAATGATGAAGTTTGTCATGAAATTCCTGTTACTTTTAAAGACAGTTCCACTTCTTTTACAACTATTAAAAGTTATTTCTGGGATTTCGGCGACGGAACTACAAGCCATGTTGCAGATCCGCCTCCTCATATATATGCCAACCCTGGCATTTATAAAGTAAGCCATTACATAACGGCCATGGATGGCTGCGAAAGCGAACCGTTTACAAGAACCATTAAAGTAGGTGATAATCCGGATATTTCTTTCCAGGTTTTTGACACTTGTGCAGCATTAAATCCAAGAATTATTGTGGATGCTAAAACAGAAATCGGAACCGTAAACCAATGGAAATGGGAAGTGAATGGGAATGTTCTTTCAAACCAAAAAATGCCGGATTTGACTTCGCTTTCTGCAGGAGAATATTCTTTAAAATTAACCGCAACAAGCAGTGCAGGATGTATTTCCAATTCTTTTGTAAGTGGCCTGACAGTTGAACCACGGCCGGTAATCAGCACTGATATAAAGGATGGTTGTATAAATATTCCCGTTTTTTTCAATGCGCAACAATCTGATAATTTAACTTCCATAAAAAACTGGCATTGGGATTTTGGAAATAATAATTTTTCAGATAAAAAAGCTGCGCAAAACATTTATTCTGCTGAAGGAAATTATAATGTTCAGTTAACAGCCGAAGCAACAAATGGTTGTTCAACATTAGTGTCCAAAAATGTATTTATCAATGCCGCCCATGCCAATGCAGGTAAAGATACCTTAGTCGCAATGAATTCTCCTTTTCAATTGAGCGGAAGTGGTGGTTCATCTTATTCATGGTCGCCAGCAACCGGTTTAAATGATCCGTTTATTTTCAATCCGACTGGTATGCTTTCTAATGATTTAAAGTACGTGTTAACCGTAAAAACTGCTGAAGGATGTGAGGATACTGCTTCTGTGAAAATTACGATCTTCAAAGGATCTGCTATTTATGTGCCTACCGCATTCACTCCAAATAATGATGGTTTGAATGATATTCTAAAACCATATTATGTGGCTATAAAATCGCTTTCGTACTTTACCATCTTCAATCGATGGGGACAAAAAGTTTTTTCTACCAATGATTTAAATAAAGGTTGGGACGGGTTTTCCAAAAATAATGAAACCATCGGCGGAAGCTATGTCTGGGTTTTAAAAGCGGTAGATGCGATTGGAAAGATTTATAATTTAAAAGGCAGTTTTGTTTTAATGAAATAGCATCGGCAAATTAGAAATTCGACTTATTTATTGCTTTACTGTCTGGCTAAAAGATTCTTTTGAAGAAAAAAAAATCTCCGGCATAACCGGAGACTTTTAGAATAAAATTTAGATGTGGAAATTATTTCAAGGCTTCAATCTTTTTTACAAAATTAGATTTCGGCTGTGAACCTACTAATTTATCTACTACTTTGCCACCCTTTACAAATAAGATTGCAGGGATGCTGGTAATTCCGTAATTCACGCTGAGTTCCGGATTTTGGTCCACGTTTACTTTTCCCACGTTTACTTTCCCATCATATTCTTTAGAAAGTTCTTCTACTACGGGGCCGATTGCGCGGCATGGGCCACACCATTCTGCCCAAAAATCTATCATCGTTAATTTGTCTGAATCCAAAACTTTTTCTTTAAAGTTTGCATCGGTATATTCCTGAGCCATAATTATATTTTTATTGTTTGAAAATTATTTATTGGTTAATTAAGTGGCAAAGTTAAAGCCAATCTTTTTAAATGTTGATTTGGCATATCCACATCATGTTAATTCTATTTTTATGTCTAATTCGGGTTTTTGTTGCAGATAATTAGCCATTTCGTCATTCATCTCAAAGCATTTATGACTGGTGTACATTCCAAATTTTAACTTGGACAGGTTATCGCAAATATTGAATTTCAACGTAGAATTTCCTGGAAATTTGTGAACATTGTTTCCTATAAAATCAATAAAATCTTTTGATACATCTTTCGGATTCATTTCGATATGAAGCTTTTTCGTATTACTTCTCATCACTGTTTCCAAAAGCGACATACTGCCGATTTTAAATTCATACGGCGAAGTTTGATACCGCTGAACAAATGAGCCCATAATACAAATGACCATTCCTGGTTCCAGGTAATTATTATATTTTACGTAATCTTCACCAAAAAGCATCAGCTCCATCTTTTCCGAGTAATCTTCCAGATGCATCACACCAAACTTATTTCCTCTTTTAGAAATCCGGTGCTGCGCTTCTGTTACCAAAGCGGCAATTCTGAATGATCTGGAAGGATTTGGATGAAGATGAACTGCAGCTTTAAATTCATTAAAATCTGAAATAGAATCAAATTTGTAATGTTTTATCTGGAACTTATAATTGTCCAGCGGATGGCCACTCAGATACATACCAATCACGTCTCTTTCATGATCCAGCAATTGGATCAAAGGCCACGGTTCGCAGTCCGGAATTGCTGGCGGCGTTACTTCTTCCATTTGCAAATCACCAAAAAGTGTGTTGGTATTATTATGAAGCTGTGCCTGGTACTGATTACCAAATTTGATAATTTTTTCAAGAGAGTTTATGTTTTCGCCGGGAACGGTAAAGAAAAACTGCGCGCGATGAAAATTATTAAAACAATCAAAAGCGCCGGCGTAGGCAAGGCTTTCAAGCGATTTTTTATTTACCGTTCTTTGGTTCACTCTTTTGATCATATCAAAAATGGAAGAAAAAGTGCCACGCTTTTCTCTTTCTTCAATGATGTTTTCAATCGCCGCTTCGCCTACCCCTTTCATACCACTGAAACCAAAACGGATCTCGCCTTTTTTATTTACTGCAAATCCTTTTTGTGATTCATTTATATCCGGCCCCAAAACCGTTAAGCCCATGCTTTTACATTCTTCCATAAAGAAAGTAATCTTCTCAATAGCCCCCGCATGATTCAACACCGCTGCCATGTATTCACTTGGATAATGGGCTTTTAAATAAGCCGTTTGATAAGCAACCAAAGCATAACAGGTAGAGTGCGATTTATTAAATGCATATTGCGCAAAGGCTTCCCAATCTGTCCATACTTTTTCTAAAATATTTACAGGATGATTCTTCTTTTTTGCTCCTTCAATAAACTGTGCTTTCATTTTATCCAGCACCGCTCTTTGCTTTTTCCCCATTGCCTTACGAAGGATATCAGCATCGCCTTTGCTGAATCCGGCGAGCTTTTGCGACAGTAACATCACCTGTTCCTGGTAAACGGTAATTCCATAAGTATCTTTCAGAAATTCTTCCATTTCCGGCAGGTCATAAACGATTTCCTGGCGGCCATGTTTGCGCTCAATATAATTGGGAATATAAGCAATAGGGCCGGGCCGGTACAAAGCATTCATCGCAATAAGATCGTCAAATTTATCAGGCTTTAATTCCCGCAGATATTTTTGCATTCCCGCGCTTTCAAACTGGAAAGTTCCATTTGTTTCTGCTCGCTGGAAGAGTTTATAGGTTTCTTCATCATCCAAAGG
>JBQCFO010000173.1:0-4872 GCA_051959055.1 Ginsengibacter sp.
GAAACGGTTTTTGATTCTCCATTTTCGGGTTTTAAAGGCCATTTTTTCTGAAAAGGGCATGTATTATTTTTAATTTTTTTTTCATTAAAAAATATTTTGGCGTGAATATTTTATAGACTAAAATAATTAAGGATCATTAAACCTTTATGAAAAAAAAGCGTCCAAAAAATGTGAAAATTATAAGCGATTATTTAACAAACGAAAATTAAACAGATGCTCATAATTAAATTAAATTTGATAAACGCTTCTTTTAAACATTTAAAGATTCCATCATGAAAAAGATTCTCCAGATAATTTTATTAACCGCATTTTCTATCGCAATTTTTAATTGTGCTGATGCGCAAAGAACCAGGGAGTCCAGGCAAAGCCCTTCACGTTCTGAATCCAGGAATTACTCTGCACCAAGCCGGCAATACGCGACAAGATCTGCGCCAGTCAGAACTTTTGAAAATCGTTCTTCAGAACCCAGAAGAAATGACGCGATTCAAAATACTCCTTCCAGAAGTATGACACAAAGAGTAACCCCACAACGAAATACTACTGTAATTAATTCTCAACGGGAAGTAGTCACAAGAAGCAATAACAGCAGGCAGATCCCTGTGATGCGTAATAATTATAATTACCGTAATTATCATTACAACAATTATGGTTATACCAATCACTATTATGGAAATGTCTATGGGCGCACAACCTATTTTATGTATGGCCCACGCTATAGAGTTATTCCTCACAGCTTTATTTCAATCCGTTTTGGCGGTTATCCTTATTATTATAGCAATGGCTTTTATTATGGATATTATGGAGGATATTATACCCCCATCTTTCCTCCTTTTGGATTACAGATAGCTGTTCTTCCTGTTGGATATTCAAGAATATTTATCGGCCCTGTTCCTTATTATTATTACAATGGAATTTATTATCGCCCATACGATGACGGCTACCAGGTTGTGGATGCTCCAATGGGAGCTACGGTTACATCCTTGCCCGGGGGAGCCAGGTCTGTTGTAATTAATGGTGAATCTTTGTATGAATTGAATGGCACTTATTATAAAGCAGGCGTAGATTCCGATGGAAATAACGTCTTTACAGTAGTTGGTAAAAATGGAGTCATTAACAATACCACAGACGTTCAGAATGGCACCACAAATCCTCCAACCTCTTTACAGATTGGAGATGTAATCAATCAACTACCTGAGGGGTCAAAAATAATTACACTGAATGGCGAACAGGTATATGAAACTCCTGACAATATATATCTTGAACAGGAAAATGATAATGGAGTAGTTCAGTATAAAGTAATTGGAAAATAAAATTTTGGAAAATAAATTAAGGCCGGCTAATGCCGGCTTTTTTGTTTATTATTCACATCTTGTTTTCAATAAACAAAGAAATATTAAAAATTTCTGTTCCGATGTTTATGCTTAATAATTGATTTTACCCTTTATTATCGGGCATTCCAGGTGTTATTATTTTCATATTTATCCGGGATAAATTCATTGCCTAATTGAATCTTTGAAATTGTTGATAACGTCTTTGAAATGATAAATGTTTTTTCTTTTTCTGCATTTTTCCAAACTTCAGCCGTATATTTTATCAAGGATTCTTTGCCATCTTTTGATATAATATTCAGATAAACAGGCAGCGGCAATCCGCCTTTATTCTGGATAATTATTTTTACATAATCGCCATTCTTTTCTACTCTTTTTATGGAAAGATCAGGATACTCCCAGCCAAAAAACCATCTTTGCCAAAACCAGTTTAAGTCTTTACCACTTGCATTATTAAAACTATAAAAGAAATCATAAGGAGTAGGATGTTTTCCATTCCAGTCATTCATGTATTGATGCAACGATTTAAAATACAATTCATCGCCCAATAAATCCTGCAAAACATAATAACACAAGCCACCTTTTCCATAAGAATTTGCAAGGTACGCTGCGCCGCTATATTCTTTTGTGTTTGTGATCAACGGAACCGATTTATTTGTCCCTGAAATGCGCTCATACCGCGTTTTGCTGAAAATTCCTTCATCTTCAGGCTCACCCATTTTTGGAGAAATTACCGATTCGCCGATCGTTGCCCAGCCTTCATCCATCCACGCATGTTGAGTTTCATTGATGCCCATGAAAAAAGGAAAATAAGAATGAAAGATTTCATGTGTGGTCAGTTGCACTGCATCTTTATGAGTTCGGGTTGGATTATCATTTACCATCATCGGATATTCCATTTGATCTGTGCCGTCAAACACGGTAATGTGATTAAAAGGAAAAGGATATTTTGGATAAAAATGACTCGTATAAAAAACAGTCTGATGCGCCTGGTTTGCCACATCAAAATAATCGTGATGAATTTTGTTGTAAGCCGCTTCGGCAACTGTCCTCCGGCCTGTTGTAGAATCTACCAAAACGGAACTTGCATCCCACAAATAATGGTTGCTTAAGGCAAATGCAAAGTCGGTAACATTCATTGCAGAAAATTTCCAGATACCTGTTGCATCATTTTTTAAAACATTATTGTTCACGTAATCTATTGAGTCAATGACGTGGATAATTTGCGTATCGACAGAAGCTGTTTTTATTTTATCCAAAATAATCTTAGAAAAATTATCTTCTGCATTTACCCTGTCTCCCGTGGCCCAGGCAATATAATTTTTTGGAAGAGAAATCTCTACATTAAAATTTCCGAAATCATTATAAAATTCCTGGGAACCATTATAACTCCAGGTGTCCCAGCCATCAATGTCATCATAAACAGCAATGCGCGGAAAAAAATAAGCGATAAAATATGAAGTGCTGTCAACCATTCCTGTGCGTACCGGCGAACCGGTATTTACTTTATAATGCCAGTTTATCGCAAAATCTATTGTTGAATGAGGTAAAATTACCTGTGCAGGTTTGATAATAAGATTGGTATTATTATGAAATGCCTTTCGGTGGTTATTGAAATCTGAAATACTTTCATCTCCGATTTTAAAAGATTCAATTTGTACGCCATCATTCAAATCTTTTTCTGCTATTTCACTTAATCTTTCTACTCCTTTTTTATAAAGATCAGGATATAAACGAACAATAATTTCTTTCAAAGTATCGGGGCTGTTATTGAAGTAATGAATCGTTTCTTTTCCCTGCAACAATTGAGTCGCCGGGTCAAAATTTACTTTAATATTATAATTTGCTTTGTTTTGCCAATAATTTTTTCCTGGTTTTCCAGATGCAGTGCGCGTTTCTTTCTTATAGGCGTTTTGAATGTTGGTTGTGGTAAATAGTTGTTGACCATTTGCAATGCTGATGAATAGAAGAGATGCAGAAATCAGAATAAATTTTTTCATAGAATTTTTAAGTGCAAAGGGAAACGGGAAATTGATAAATTTGCCGGGTTTAAAATATGTTAATAATGAAATCTGCAATGAATGATGTGCAAGCCGTTTTCCTGAATTTTATAAACAAGCCGGTGTTCGCTATCAATTCTGCGTGACCAGAATCCTGATAGATTTTCTTTTAATGATTCAGGTTTTCCAATATCTCCAAATTTATTTCATTGGCCACTTTGTTCAAAGAAGACTTTAGTTCTTTTCTAAATTCTGTGTAATTTAAAACTTCCATAATTGTACTTATGAAAGTACGAATTTAAGTGCTTTATTTGTATAGTGAGTAATATTGTCGGGAATGCAAAACAGGAAAACTTTTAATACAAATTCACTTCTTCTTTATCCCATTCCACTTTTACTTTTTGGGTAATGATAGAGTCAATGGATTTGCCGCAATAGTCAGGCTGGATGGGAAGCTGGCGGCTTGAAACCCGGTTAATTAAAACACAAAGCTCTACTTTTTTTGGACGGCCAAACGATAGCAAGGCATCTAAGGCAGCGCGAATGGTTCTGCCGGTAAATAATACATCATCGATAAGAATTACGTTTTTATATTCAATAGAAAAAGTAATATCAGTTTGATTGGCAACGTGTAATTCTTTTCGAATATCATCACGGTAAAAAGTAATGTCCAGTTTACCGTAAAGAAAATCATGCTCCGGTTTTATTTTCTTTAATTGATTATAAATTTTATCTGCAAGAAAAATTCCGCGCGGCTGTAGCCCAATCAAAGCCACAGAAGAAAGGTCAGCATAATTTTCAATTATCTGGTAAGCAAGACGCTCAATAGTGATTTGAAGCTGGTGCTTATTGAGAATGGTATTCATTTACTTTAATATTAAAATAGCATTGCCATATTGTGAGATGTAACGTCCTTTTAGGTTTTTATCAAAACGAAAATTACGGTTATTTGTTTGTTTGCTGTACCATTTAATATGCGATGCCGTATTCTACTATTCACTATTCACCATTCAACTCTCTTTCATAAAAGCATACCGGTAATCAGTAGCCGGAATGAATGTTTCTTTAATAGTTCTTGCGCTCAGCCAGCGATAAAGATTTATAATGCTTCCTGCTTTATCATTTGTTCCGCTTCCTCTTGCACCGCCAAATGGCTGCTGGCCTACAACTGCGCCGGTTGGCTTATCATTGATATAAAAATTACCGGCACTATTGGTTAATCTTTTTGTAGCAATTTCAATAGCATTTCTATCCTCTGCAATGATTGAACCTGTAAGTGCATATGGCGAAGTAGTATCCACTAAATTCAGCGTATCTTCAAATTTATTTTCATCATAAACATAAATCGTTAATACCGGTCCAAATAATTCATTGCACATGGTCACATATTTTGGATCGGTCACTTCTATGATAGTCGGTTCTATAAAATAACCTTTTGATTTATCGCAATTTCCACCCACAATTATTTTTGCATCTTTATCTTTTTCTACCTGCTGAAGATAGCCTTCTAATTTATCGAAACTCTTTTCATCAATTACCGCATT
>JBQCFO010000174.1:0-4517 GCA_051959055.1 Ginsengibacter sp.
AAGATTACCCCAATATGCTTTTTTCGCACCTACGGAAGAACGCAGAGTCAATCCTTTAATTGGCGTTGCTTCCAGGTAAGCGTTACCAACTATGTCATCGGACCATCCATAATTTCCCAATCTTGTTTGCATATATGCTACCGGATTGGTCATCTCCTGTCCTACATACTTTGAGATACCATAAGGATTGCCATTGGCATCTATAACAATGTTCGGAGTCCCATAAACAACCGAGTTTGGTTGAGAAGCAATATCAGTAACCACTATAGGAGTAATTGGGTCAAGATTGATAGCAGAACTTAACGGGCCACCAAACTCGCTATTGGTATTTCCAAGTCCCATGCTTTTTTGACGCGTATATCCTAAAGTTTGTCCAAAAGTGAAAATTTTAGATATTTTATGCTTTGAATTCAACCTTATGCTGATTTTATTATATTTCGAAATTTCTGTTGCAACAATTCCAGCTTTGTCTTCTATTCCTGCAGACAGATAAAAGGTTGATTTTTCAGAACCACCACTCATGCTTACTTCATGCGAATAGCTTGGCGCACTGTAATTGAAAATGGCGTTTTGCCAGTCGGTTCCTTTTCCCAATGAACTGATGTCTGTAAAAGGGATATCCTTGCCGGCAGCAGCAGCACTTTCATTCCGTAAAGTAGCGTATTGAGTGGCGTTAAGTAAGCTAAGAACTTTTGCCGGAGCAGAACTTCCATAATATCCATTATAAGTTACAAGCGTTTTTCCTGCTTTTCCTTTTTTGGTAGTTACCAGGATTACACCAGCAGCTGCACGCGTACCATAGATTGCCGCAGAAGCTGCATCTTTTAATACTTCAATGGATTCGATGTCCGATTGATTAATGTAACCAATACCACCTGCATCTACTACTACTCCGTCAACTACCCACAAAGGATTATTGTTATTAAAAGTGGTAACACCGCGAATCTGGATGGTAGAAGCTGAACCTGGTTGTCCTGAATTTTGCATAATGGTTACACCAGATACGCGTCCTTGTAAAGATTGTTCTATTCTGCCATTTGGAATATTTTCAAGGTCAGTTGCTTTTACACTTGAAATGGCACCGGTTACATTTGATTTCTTTTGGGAACCATAACCGACTACTACTACTTCATCAAGGTGAGACGTAGTCTTTAATAATGATATGGAAATGTTGTTTCCTGCAATAGGTACATCTTTGGTAACAAAACCGGTAGAACTAATGGTTAGGATTGTTGCGGTTTCGGGTACCACAAGCGTAAATTCACCATTAGCACCAGTAGAAGTTCCAAGGCTCGTACCTTTTACTATTACCGAAGCCGCCAAGATAGGGGCGCCGTTCTCATCACTGACTTTTCCGCTTATTGTTTTGTTTTGCGCCATTGCGCTAATACTCAAAAACAAAATACTAAAAAGAAGAGAAAGTCTTTGCAGATTTTTTTTCATACGCAGATTTTTTTAAATTAAGGAAGCTTAAATTTTTTTTAACAAAACAAATATATGGTACATTCGTATGACAGAAACGAAAACTACTACATCACAACTACTACAATTTTTTAGTTTTATACTTAAATAAGCTTTTCAGTATTACATCATTACTACATCAAATGAGTTATTATCTTTATTGTATGAAAATTGTCTGCTTATCCATAATTTTTCTAACAGGAATCTCAAATTTTTCTTTTGGTCAAAATACATTAGGGCTTCCGCAGATCATAAATTATAGCAAGGATGATTATCATGGTGGCAGTCAGACATGGGATATTGCACAGGATTCGAGTGGTAAAATGTATTTTGCAAATAACGAAGGATTACTTTCATTTGACGGCAATTATTGGAAAATTAATCCTCTTCCCAACAAAACAATTGTTCGCTCGCTTTCGATTGATGCGGATGGGCGCATTTATGTTGGGGGCCAGAATGAACTTGGATATTTTTCCCCGGATGCCAAAGGTGTTTTACAATATACGAATCTGAGCTCAAAAATTCCAAAACAATACAACCAATTTGCAGATGTCTGGCATATTGTTATTTATAAAGAAGCCGTATTTTTTCAAACTTCCGATAAAATATTCCTCTATCAGAATAATGAAATAAAAGTTTTTCTGGCAAAATCAGAATGGCAGCTTATTGGACAATCGGCCGGACGCTTGTTTGCTTTTGAAAGAGGAAGCAAACTGCTGGAATTCAGAAATAACGAATGGCAGCAGTTACCTGATTATTTACTACCAAAAAATGCCTCGGTTTCAAAAATTATTCAGATTAGAGATGACAGTTTGATGGTGATAACCAATAAAGATGGTTTTTTTTGCCTGCTCAGAGATTCTTTATTTCGTTATGATATTCATCCCAATACCAGTGCCATCCGGCAGATTTATACTTCCATGAAAATTAATGCGAATGAGATGGTCCTTGGAACCACATCATCAGGATGTTTATTCATGGATTTCAGGGGAAATATTATTCAAAAAATTTCAAGTTCTGAAAGTTTGCAAAACAGTAATGTGCTTAGTGTTTTTTTAGATAAGGATGGTAATTTGTGGACGGGGTTAAACAACGGTATCAGCTTTATTGCCTATAATTCAGCTATTAAATATATTAAACCTGAAAAAACAAACGAGCTTTCCGGCTATTCTTCGTTGATTTTTAATAACATGTTGTACATTGGAACCTCAAACGGAGCTTATTATGCCCCGGTGTTTAATTCCAATAAAGACTTCAGCTTTTCCAAAAGTAATTTCAACTTTATAAAAAACAGTGAAGGACAGGTATGGAAACTACAAGAAATAAACGGTCAAATTTTGCTCGGTCACAATGATGGTACTTTCGTGATTCAAAAAGGTGCTTGTATTCCTGTATCACAGGGTACAGGAAGCTGGCTTTTTGAACCAGTGACCTCTGTTTTGCCTGTTAAAAATATACTCGTGGGGGCATATACCGGTTTAAAAATGTTGGAATATGATGGTTCCCGGTTTTTTGATGGGGGAAATATAAACGGGTTATACGAATCATTCAGGTATCTGGCGATCGATAATGACAATTCTGTCTGGGCTTCTCATCCCTATCGTGGCGTTTATAAAATCCATTTGTCAGATGATGGAAAAAAATTTACATACAAGCTTTATACCCAAAAAAACGGTTTGCCTGGTACATTAGAAAATTATGTTTTTCGCATCAAAAACAAAGTCGTTTTTGCTACACCCAAAGGCATTTACGACTACAATGCTGCCACCAATACCTTTTCTCCTTCTTCTTTTTTGGTGCCTGTGTTTCACGATATGGATATCCGGTATTTGAAAGAAGATGATGAAGGTGATATCTGGTTTTGCAGCGGTAAAAAAATTGGTGTAGTAACCTTTAACCGGAGTTTGAAAAACACATTTAAAATAACTTATTTTCCGGAACTGACAGGACAGATATTGTCAGGATTTGAAAACATTTATCCTTACAACAAAGAAAATATTTTCATTTCATCCGAAAAGGGAGTGATTCATTTAAATTATGTAAAATATGCTGCTAATGAATTCCAGTTAAAAGTATTGCTAGGAAAGGTTATCGCTATTGGCAAAACCGACAGTCTGATTTTTGGCGGATATTATCATCAAAATCCAAAAAACATTTTCCTTCAAAAAGACAAAGAGATTTACCATTTGCCTCAAAAATTCAACTCCTTTCATTTTGAATACAGTTCACCAAATTATGGATTGCAAAAAAATATCGAATACAGTTACCAACTAAAGGGATATGATTATAAATGGAGCGATTGGTCGCCAAAAACTGAAAAAGATTATACCAACCTTCCGGAAGGAAAATATACTTTCTTTGTAAAGGCGCACGATAATCTCGGCCATGAATCAGAAGTACTTTCCTACACATTTTATGTAAATCCCGCCTGGTATAACACCGTGTGGGCTTATTTTGGCTACTTTGTTCTATTCATATTGCTTGTTTACTTCCTGTTTAGATTGCAGGAACGAAAATTAAACATTCAACAAATAAAATTTGAACAGGAACAAAAACGATTGGAAGAATTGCATCAGCTGAAATTGGAAAAAAGAGAAAAAGAAATTATCAAACTTCAAAATGAAAAACTTGAAAATGAAGTGAAGTTTAAAAATCATGAACTGGCAAATGCGACGATGCATCTGATTGAAAGAGATACTGCTTTAATAAAAGTAAAAGATGAATTAGAAAAATTATATAAGAAAACAGGCAACAATCATGATATTAAAAAGACGCTTTTTCTTTTGAAGGATGTAGAGCAAAATAATGCCAAATGGGAACAATTTGCTTCCCATTTTAATGAAGTAAATAATGATTTTTTAAGAAAATTAAAAAAGAAATATCCCGCATTGTCCAATACCGATATAAAGGTTTGTACTTATTTGAAATTGAATCTTTCTACCAAAGAAATTGCGCAGTTGATGAATATTTCAGTCCGCGGAGTGGAAATCAGCCGTTATCGATTAAGAAAAAAATTGGAAATTCCTTCAGGTGTTACTTTAAATGATTTTTTGGGA
>JBQCFO010000175.1:0-2569 GCA_051959055.1 Ginsengibacter sp.
AAATAGTAAATAAAATTTACCGTTATGATATTTTATACTCGTTGCCCATTGGCCATGGCCATAACGATTGCAACTGTCCAAATCATAACATTTGCTGAAATCAAAGCGCGGCACAGCATTGCTGCAATACTCCCAGTTGACTAAATCATGCGATTTTAAAATAGTAACGCCCGGAAAAATAAACATAGTAGTGGTTACCATGTAATACGTATCGCCAACGCGGATTACATCAGGGTCGGGAAAATCAGCGGCGATAAGAGGATTGGTATAAGTGCCGTTACCATTGTCGCTGTGCACATTTTGCGCATGCGCCGCTACAACGAAAAATAGGTTCACAATTATTAAAAACTGTTTAAGCTGCTTCATTATTTTGATTTTACCAATCGAACAAAATATACCGGCCCCGCCGCGCTTCCATCTGACGCAACAAATTTTACACGCACACGATCTTTATCTTTTACCATTTCATCAGGTATCGGATACATTACTTCCTTAAATTGTGACAGATTCCATTTGCCTGTATTATCTTCTGTTGCTAATTTTTTATCATTAATATAAATATCAAACTTATGGCTGCCCCATTCTGCACCCCAATAGCGAACCATCAGGGTCAAACCTGTTTGGCTGTTCGTAGCCATGTTATAACTGAAATAACCGCCATCAGAGGCTTCACGAAACATTTGGTCCTGGTTGTTGCCGGCTCTTGATTTTTCACTTTGCACGGCATGGTCCACTTCCGGCTGTTGCTCACCTGGAAGAACAAAATCAACGGTCCGTTTTTCAAGTTCCAGTTTTTCTTTCTCAGATGAAGCAATGGAATCAATATACTTTTGATATCCTTCATTGCTCAACGCCATCCAATACATCATATACCGTGCATCATAAATTTGGTAGAAAGGTTGCAATTCTATCTTAATCGGGTTAACCACTTTTACATTTTTAACCGTAAAGTGAAGCGGTTCATTTTTTATGGGAACTAAATCATCAGTGATTGATGACACATTATCAGCAACAAAAATCGGCGATTTGTCCACTGGTAATTTCTTACCACTCGGAATATGTCCCCAGCGGCTGTCATCTGCTATCAATCCTTTCATATCCTGGGTTCCTGTTTTTGCGCCGAGCAAAATCGGGCCGTGCATTATGGCGATGTATTCCGGAACATTCGGTAAATGCGAGATGGTGTTATGCATTGGCAAAGTAATTTCTATTACATCACCTTTTTTCCAGTTGCGGTTGACTGTTATATAAGAGGAAGGATGATTGGTAAATAAAATATCTTTTCCATTCACCGAAATTTTTAGTGCACCATCTTTTACCCAGCCGGGATAGCGAATCATTAATCTGAATGATGAATTACCTTGTGTAATAAGCAACTTTGTTTTTTCTTGGAAAGGAAATTTAGTTTGCTGAGTGAGTTGAATTCCTTTTTCTTTCCAGTTTAATTCCGATGCAATAAAAAGATTTACAAACAATGAATCGCCGGAATGCGTGTAAATAAATTCATTGTATTTGCCATGATTTTCCATGCCGGTACCTACGCAGCACCACATTGCTTCATTGGGCGCAGAATACACTTTATAACTCCTCGGGCGAACCGGCGTAAAGTAAACGTAGCCGCCTGTTTCAGGATTTTGCGTGGAAAGAATGTGATTATAAATCGTGCGCTCATAATAATCTGCATATTTTGCGGAAGGATTTTTTCTGAATAAATCTTCAGTAAGCTTCAGCATGTTGTTGGAGTTGCAACTTTCAGGCCCTTCCACATCGTTGATAAAATCGATGCATGATGCTGCACCTGGAAAGAATTCACGACGGCTGTTTCCGCCGAAAGCCAGTGTCCGGTTTGTGGTAACCGTTTGCCAGAAAAAACTTCCCGCATCGGCATATTTTTTATCTCCGCTCAATTCACCAATTCTTGCAAAGCCGATTGCCTTCGGCACTTGTGTGTTGGCATGCTTGTTATCAAGATTATCAATGCCTTCAGACAGGGGATTTAATAACATGTGGTGCGAAAATCTTTTGGCCGCAGCCAAATATTTTTTGTTTCCTGTGATTGCATAAGCATCGGCCAGCACTTCATTCATGCCACCCTGTTCTGTATCAAGCATCAATTGCATTTGTGCATCAGTAAGATTTGAAGTGATATTTATCGCCCAATCGCAAAAATGTAAAAACATGTTTTTTGCTTGTTTACTGCCGGTATATATCCACGCATCTCTTAATCCCGCGTACATTTTATGAACATTATACCACGGCACCCATCCCTGCTGAAAAGCTTTGAAATCACCATCCTGCACCGATTTCCAAACCGCAGTGCTGTTCGGAACGCCTCCTACATAACCAATGCCCCAGCTTTTATTATTTTTTGCATTAGCGTCCTGGCATTTTTGCAATTCATCAATCAGGTAGAGCATTCTCTTTTTGCATTCTGTATTGCCAGTGGCTGTATTAATTGCCATCGCTGTTAAATAATGGCCGCAAATATGCCCGTCTAATCCGGCCCAATTTGTATAGCTTGAATCTTTTGGTTTTAATCCCGCTTCTTTTAAATACGGTGCGAGTAAAC
>JBQCFO010000176.1:0-4275 GCA_051959055.1 Ginsengibacter sp.
CACTACATCAACTGTGGATCTGCTGCTTACATTTTCTCTGTGGGACTTATAGCCCACAAAACTAAATACCAATGTAGCGTTATCACCGGCATCTATTGAAAATTGGCCATCGGCATCCGTGGCAGTGCCTTTCGTTGTACCTTCAATGTTGACACTGACGCCAGTCAAAGGATTCCCATTTACATCAGTTACTTTGCCCTGAATTATCCTTAATGTAATTTTTTCTTCAGATAAGGGAGAAACGGGATTAGCAACGACATGTTTTGAAAATTCCGACCCTGCCGGAAGGGTAGGCGCAGTATTCATCCCAAAAAGATGGCTCTGCGAGCAAAAACCACCGAAAGGAACAGAAAGAATGCAAAGCAACGATAGGAATTTCATCCATTTTACCTGTCTTTTGAGCATAAGGGGTTAATTTTAAAGTATTAAAAAATGATTGATGACTATTTTATTTTAGAATAGAAGACACAAAAAGATTAAAAGACACAAAAAGAATTCCTGTTACCTTACTTTTTTTCCAGGTCTTTATGCCTAACCGTTATACTATATGTTGCAATAAAATTTTTTTTAAAAATCATTCACCTTTTTCAGCAAATAGATTTCTAATAGATCTTCGGAATTCCGATAAAAATATTGATGCTTGCGGAGCATTAACATTCTTAATTTTCGCTGCATTTTGTTTTCTTTGAAACAGTCGCTGTTCGCTAAATTCTATTTTTTTTGTGAAAGATTTCATAAAACACCGGATTTATTTACGAAACCGGTTTCGGAAATAAGAGAATAAAAAATGTAACGAAGAACCAAAACAGAAAATGCGGTTATTTGTTTGCTCACTGTAAAAAAGAAAAACTTTTAAAGGGAATTAGATTGAGATATTACATGTATTTTCAAGGGTCGTTTCAAATAAAATATTTATCCAAAATATTGTAACTCAATGAAAAAATTAAACATGAAACAACTGGCAAAGGAACTAAACGTTTCTGTTGGAACCGTGTCGAAAGCGTTGAGCGACAGTTATGAAATAAGTGAACTAACAAAGAAAAAAGTGTTGAAAGCCGCTTCCGTCTTTAATTACACACCTAATCCTTATGCCGGCAGCTTAAGAAATAAAAAGAGTAAAACAATAGCTGTGGTACTTCCGGAGATAGCCGATAATTTTTTTTCATTGGCTATAAATGGGATTCAATCGGTATCTAAAAACAAAGGATACCATGTGCTTATTTACCTGACACATGAAAAGGCTTGCAATGAAGAATCAATCCTGGATGAATGTTGCAGCGGTCGTGTTGATGGCGTGCTGCTGTCCATTAGCAGCGAGACAAAAGATGTGGATCACATTTTAAAACTTCAGCATCATAACATTCCTGTTGTTTTTTTTGACAGGGAATTTGAAGGATTGCGCGTTGCAAAAGTAATCACCAATGATTTCGAATGTGGCTATTTATCTGCCAGTCATTTATTACAAAACGGTTGCAAAAATCCTGTTTTCCTGTCTATCTCTTCAAGCCTTGCCATTTGTAGCAACAGGGCCGCCGGATTTAAAGCGGCACTGAAAGATAAAGGAATCACAAACCTTGAAAATGCAGTTGTCGAATGCTACGGAACGAAAGACGAAGTGCATTTGCAGATAAAACATTTGCTAACCGGCAAAAACAAGCCGGATGGTATTGTAGCCTCTGTTGAAAGGTTGGCGATATCTGTTTATCTGGTGAGCCAACAAATCAGTGTATCCATTCCAAAAGATTTGAAAGTTATTGTTTTCTCTACTTTAGAAACTGCTCCTATTTTGAATCCGTCTCTAAGTACCATTACCCAGCCTGCATTTGAAATTGGAAAAACGGCTGCAGAACTATTGTTTAAAGGAATCGAAAAAAAGAAATTTAATCTGGCCGATGAAACGGTAATGCTGCCATCGTTTCTTATCGAAAGAACTTCTTCAAAAGCGGTATTATAGACAAAAGAGAAATAAAATATCTTCTTATTCGTCTTTCGGTTACATAAATTTTTTGGAGTTATTCATGTCACATAAAATCATTATAACGTAATCCTTTTTTAGGAAGTAAAAAAAGAGAATACAAATCAAGCGTATTTGTTGGTATGCTAAAAGGTTATAAAAATTAGTATGCAATCTGTAAATCATTTTGATATAAATTATATCTTGCTCCAATTTATTGCATTAAAAAACGTTTGATATGAGCCTTCACATCGCAGATTACCTGATCATTATTGTTTATTTTCTTTTTGTGATCGCAGTTGGATTTATCATAAAAAAAAGAATTAAATCAAGCAGTGATTTTTTAGCCAGCGGAAGAAACATTCCTTTATGGATCACAAGCCTTGCATTTATCTCAGCAAATTTGGGGGCTCAGGAAGTAATCGGGATGGTGGCTTCCGGCGCAAAGTATGGCATTATGACGGTTCATTTTTATTGGGTGGGCGCCATATTCGCGATGGTCTTCCTCGGTGTTTTTATGATGCCTTTTTATTATGGAAGCAAGGCAAGGAGTGTTCCTGAATTTTTAAAACTGCGCTTTGATGAAAAAACCAGGGGATTAAATGCAATTTCCTTTGCCGTAATGACGATTTTTTCTTCCGGCATTTCCTTGTATGCTTTGGCAAAATTGCTGGAAGTTATTTTGCATTGGGATTTTGATGTTTCGATCTGGTTGGCGGCCGGCATTGTGATGATCTATACATTTCTTGGAGGTTTAACGAGTGCAGTTTACAATGAAGTGTTGCAGTTTTTTTTAATTGTTCTTGGTCTTTCGCCTCTTGTAATTGTAGCATTGCACGATGCGGGCGGATGGTCAAATATTAAAACGCTTGTGCAGCCAGAATTCACTCATGCCTGGAAATACATGGGCAGTGCAAATTCAAATCCAATGGGAATAAATTTTATGTCGTTGATATTTGGATTAGGCTTCGTCATGTCTTTTGGATATTGGTGTACCGATTTCCTTGTTGTGCAACGGGCGATGATGGCAAAAAATATGAATGCCGCACAACGCACGCCCATTATTGCAGCTATTCCTAAAATGCTCATGCCATTGATAGTCGTATTGCCAGGTGTTATTGCGCTTGCATTATTACAGCCGGCTCTCGCATCCAAAGGTTTTAGCATTCCGACTGACAGCAACGGCGGCCTTGATTATACAATGACATTGCCTGCGCTTATTTCTCATTACTATCCTACGGGTCTTCTCGGTGTTGGCATTACCGCCCTGATCGCTTCATTTATGAGCGGCATGGCGGGAAATGTAACTGCTTTTAATTCAGTATTTACTTTTGATATTTACCAGTCTTATTTTGTGAAACACAAATCAGACAGGCATTATCTTATTGTAGGAAAAATGGTAACGGTTGCAGGAATACTTTTATCAATTGCAACAGCCTACATTGCCAAAGGCTTTAATAACATTAATGATTTTCTGCAATTGGTTTTCAGTTTTGTAAACGGGCCATTGTTTGCTACTTTTTTGCTGGGAATGTTTTGGAAAAGAACAACAGGGCATGGCGCTTTCTTTGGGCTTCTTGCCGGTACAATTGCTGCGGCGGTGACTCATGGCCTTACATTGGCAGAAGGTAAGGGCGGCTGGATTTATCCCTTATATGAAATTCATAGTGGTATGGGACAGGCATTTATTGTAGCATCGGTTTCCTGGATCGTGAATTTCTGTACGACCATTATTGTAAGTTTGTGTACAAAACCAAAACCGGAACATGAACTGGTAGGTCTGGTATATTCTTTGACGGTAAAGCCGTCTTATCACCAGGATAAATGGTATCTTAAAGTGGTTCCATTAAGCCTGATATTAATTATCATCACTATAATTTTAAACATCATTTTCTTTTAAACAATGTTATGTATAAAAAATTAAACAATCTTGGTTTCGTCATTGGAATCTTCTTCGTTATTATTTCGCTTATACTTATAGTTGGTGGCCTCCTTTCAGAAGCTTTAAATAACGAATTGAATTTTTATACCGGTTTTTCATTTCTGGTGTTCGGTTTTTGTATGGCTTTTTTTAACAGAAAATAATGAATATACTCTGTCTTTTATTGAGATAGCTTTTAAGGTGTCATCTTTCTTATATTTGCTTTTTAAAGGTCAATCAAATAGCGAATATTATGAAACAACAATGGCCTGTTCTTTCTTATCAAAAAGGAAAAGATACTTTTGAAACGCTGCACATGTGGACACAGATTGTTGGAAAAATAAAACTGGTCACGCTCCCCTGGATCAATCATTCATGGCATATCACTTTACATATTGTA
>JBQCFO010000177.1:0-2306 GCA_051959055.1 Ginsengibacter sp.
AAAAGCCCTGCTTGAGAAAGAAAACATAAGCACGGTGATTTGGCATAATAGAGAACGCATAATTTATGGATTGACTTTTATTGATCATAAAACAAAGTGTGTTTTTAATGGAAGCGATTTAGGCAAACAATACACAGCTAAGGCGATTATCGAAAGATGTAAACCTGAAATGAAACCAGAAGAAAATGTAGCAATTCATCCTGAACAAAAGGCGATTCATACTGAACAGAAACGAATTATTATTTCTCCTTTTATAAAAAGTGGATTAAGCAATGCCCTTGAGAATTTATCAGAACCGATTTCATCAAGCAACTACATTCCTTATCAATTAAAGAAAAACAGAAAGAAAAAAAAGAGGAAACGTTTATCAATTTAATTTAAAAATATTTTATGAATACCGGGGAGAACGAGCAGGGACTGCGCAAGAGTATTGATTTAACGAGACTGATCAGCCTTTCAATTTTGGTTATCCATTGTTATTATTATTGTTACAGAGCGTTTGATTACTGGCAATTGACTTCAATAGTCTCCGACAGACTATTAAAAAATATTGCACATACTGGATTGTTTAGGAGCTTCAATAATTCGAAATTAATTGCCTTAGGATTTTTGATAATTTCATTAATTGGGGCAACAGGAAAGAAAGAAGAAAAGCTTTCATTTTATTCAGGAATTATCTACATGTCAACAGGGTTAGTTATTTATTTTTTCAGTTATTATATTTTGCTTTCAGAATTATTTATTACAATTAAAACAGTTACTTATATCGCAATAAGTGCAGCCGGTTATTTAATGATTCTAAGCGGAGGAAATTTATTGTCTCGCGTTATAAAAAAGAAGTTGAGTAACAACGATGTTTTCAATAAGGAGAATGAAACTTTTCCACAGGAAGAACGGCTTTTACAAAATCAATATTCTATTAATTTACCAGCAAGATATAACCTGAAAGGCAAAATGCATAGTAGTTGGATTAATGTTATTAGCCCATTTCGTGCATTGCTTGTTATGGGTTCACCTGGCTCCGGCAAATCGTACTTTATTATAAGACATGTAATAACTCAACATATTCATAAAGGATTTTGCATGTTTATTTATGATTTTAAGTTTCATGATTTATCTAAAATCGCTTATAATCATTTCTTGAAATACAGATCATTCTATAAGGTTACTCCTCAATTTTTTGCCATCAATTTTGATAACCTCGACCGAAGCAATAGATGCAATCCTTTAGATAAAACATTCATGAACGACATTACTGATGCTGCTGAATCAGCTCGTACCATTCTCATGGGATTAAATCGTGAATGGATAAAAAGACAAGGAGATTTTTTTGTAGAATCGCCAATTAATTTTTTAACTGCAGTGATATGGTTTCTACGCAAATACCAGGACGGAGAATTTTGTACTCTGCCGCATGTAATTGAATTAATGCAGGTAGAATATGATAAATTGTTTTCTATCTTAAGAATGGAAAAAGAAATTGAAGTATTGATAAACCCGTTCGTAAATGCATATCTGCATGATGCAATGGAGCAATTAGAAGGTCAAATTGCATCAGCAAAAATTGCAATGGCAAGGCTTTCTTCCCCGCAGATTTATTATGTTTTATCCGGTAATGATTTTACTCTTGATATTAATAATCATAAAGAGCCAAAGATTGTTTGCATTGGCAACAATCCTCAAAAAATTCAAACTTATGGAGCAGTAGTTTCGTTGTATATTAATCGTCTAATTAAACTGGTAAACCAAAAAGGAAATGAAAAAAGCAGTTTGATTTTTGATGAATTCCCGACGATTTATTTAAACAATATTGATAGCCTTATTGCAACTGCGAGAAGTAATAAAGTTGCAACAACTATGGGAGTCCAGGATTTCAGTCAGTTGAAAAAAGACTACGGAAAAGACATGGCAGATGTTATCATGAACATAACAGGCAATATCATTAGTGGCCAGGTTACAGGAGAAACAGCAAAACAATTATCTGAAAGGTTTGGAAAAATTATGCAAGACAGATCAAGTGTCTCTATAAATAGAACTGATACCTCAATCAGTCGCTCAAAGCAATTAGATTCAGCAATTCCTCCTTCTACAATTGCCAGTCTTTCTTCAGGTGAATTTGTAGGAATGGTCGCCGATGATCCTGATTGCAAAATAGGATTAAAAGCCTTTCATTGTGAAATTTTAAATGATCACCCGGCATTAAAAAAAGAAGAACACAACTACAAAGAAATTCCTGTTATTAGAAAGGTAGATAACGGAATAATTCAAAGAAATTATTTGAGTATAAAGCAAGATGTAGAAGATTT
>JBQCFO010000178.1:0-3937 GCA_051959055.1 Ginsengibacter sp.
AAACAATTGTATCGTGCAAGCCTTGAAAATAATAATGATTGGTTTGACGACAGGAAAAAACATTTAAAATTACGGGGATTGGCAATTGTTGCAGATCAGACAGGAAAGCTAATGGATCCGAACGTTCTCACGATTGTATGGGCCAGAAGATTTGCAGGATATAAAAGAGCAGAATTAATCACAAGGGATCACAACCGCTTTGAAGCGTTATTAAACAATCCGAAATATCCGGTACAGATTATCTGGGCCGGAAAGCCTTATCCGCTTGATTATCCGGCGATAAATGATTTCAATCACCTCGTTAGTTTGAGCAAACAATATAAAAATGTGGCGGTATGTACCGGGTATGAACTGGCATTAAGTAAACGCTTAAAACAATCAGCAGATGTTTGGCTAAATAATCCAAGAGTACCTCGTGAAGCAAGCGGTACCAGCGGAATGACTGCTGCTATGAATGGTGCAGTAAACCTCAGTACAAACGATGGCTGGATCTGTGAATTTGTAAATAATGGCAATAATGGTTTTGTAGTTCCACCGGCAGATTATATGAATATGCATGTAGAAGAACAAGATAATTATGATTTGAATAAAATTTATGAGATTCTTGAAAATGAGATATTGCCGTTGTATTACAACGATTATGATACATGGAGGCAGATTGTAAAAAACGGGATGAGAGATGTTCAGTTTGCCTTCGACAGCAACAGGATGGTGGATGAATATTATGAGATCCTGTATAAATAAGTATTGGAAATAAAATTGCAAAAATCCATTTCATTTTAAAAATATGAAATGGATTTTTTTGTTGCTTTACTGCGTTAGTTTTAGAAAATATAAAAAGCATCCTACTGGCTCGCCTCCCCGCCAACAGTATTTCTGAAAATGTAAAAAGCACTTATTTGTTGTTTTGCTGAAAGCGATTCAATCGTATCTTCATTTTCTTTTTACATTTATGATCATTAAAAGCGCTTTTTCCCTTTATAAAAAAGCTTATGGTGGCCTGTCTTCCGGCACATGGTGGCTTTCCCTTGTAATGCTCGTAAATCGAATGGGAACGATGGTTATTCCCTTCATGACGATGTATCTCACCCAGCAGTTTGGAGTTTCAATTGGCAAAGCGGGTTTTGTAATGAGTATATTCGGATTAGGAGCCATTACCGGTGCCTTGATTGGAGGAAAACTGGTAGATACAATTGGATATTATTATGTACAACTAACTGCGCTTTCAGGTGGCGGAATTATGTTTATTATCCTTGGGCAAATGCATTCATACAATTCAATTTGTGTTACTACTTTTTTTCTTGCAATGCTTAATGAATCTTTTCGGCCCGCAAACACAGTGGCCATTGCGCATTACAGCAAAGAGCAAAACAGAACACGTTCGTATTCTCTAAACCGTCTTTCAATTAATGTAGGATGGGCTGTAGGCGGTGCTTTGGGAGGATTGCTGGCAAGTTTCAATTACAACTTATTATTTTGGGTTGACGGTATTTCAAACATTGCCGCAGCGATCCTATTGTATATAACGTTGTCCCCTACACGAAATTCAGCAACCGAAAAAATCAAAAAAGAAAAAAATATTATTGCCGATTCTGTATATAAAGACCGCACATATATTGCTTTTATTTTGCTCACTTTTATTTTCGCATTTTGTTTCTTTCAGATGTTTACTACTATACCTGTTTTCTTTCGTGAAAAATTTCATCTCAGTGTTTTTTTTATTGGCGTGATAATGGCCCTGAATGGTGTTATTATTGCTGTTTTTGAAATGATAACCATATTTACCCTTGAGGGAAAGCGGCCATCGCTTCATTTTATTTCCAGCGGAATGTTGCTCGTTGCTGTTTCATTTTTATTACTGAATATACCGTCGCTCAACTTTTCGATGACCGCAATGATTGCAATGATATTTCTCACTTTTGGAGAAATATTTTCCATGCCATTTATGAACGCCTGGTGGATTGGAAGGGCACAAAAAAATAACCGGGGCCAGTATGCTGCATTATTTACCGTAGCCTGGGCTGCAGCGCAGGCAATCGGTCCGTTTGCAGGTTCCTTAATTGCAGAATATTACAGTTTTAAAATGCTTTGGTATTTGCTGGCGGTAGTGTGTATTTTGCTTGCATTTTTTTATCGAAGATTACATAAACCTGTTGCCTTATCTGTTTAAAAAATCCTGGTAGGAATACTGCATATATGCCTTGCCATATTTTATTTGTGAAGTATCAAAGCCTGGAGAAGTATAAATCGGTTTTTCAGAAACATTATCACAGGTTTCTGTTCCTTTTGGAGTAACAAATCCAAAACCATTATTGAAACAATAAAATGCAAATGACTTTGCAGAAGAATCGAGCAGGTCTTTTCCCCATTTGAATTGATCAGTTGGCAAATGAAGCTGATCTAAAATAGTTGTAGCAATATCAGTTTGTGAACCAATCACATTTATTTTTCCTTTCATGGTTAATGCACCTCCGGAAAAAATTAAGGGAATATGAAATTTTGATGGCCGGTCATTAGGATCATATCCGGGCAAGGGATGTCCGTGATCAGCAACAAAAACAATGAGCGTATTTTTCCATAATGGATCCTTTTTGAATGTTCGGATAAAATGACCAATGATACTATCGGTATAATAAACTGAATTTTTAAAAAGAGTGGTTTCATCTTTGCCTGCGAATTTCGGTTTCATCGGAACATCATAAGGTTCATGGCTGCTGAGCGTAAACATTGCCGCGAAAAATGGCTGCTTTTCTTTTTGTATATCCTGGTAAAAACGATTGAAAACATATTGATCATGAACGCCCCATGACGTCGTCCGTTCAGAAATTGGAAATGAATATTTGTCGACCAATCTTTCTATTCCGACATTAACGAGATAGGATTTAATATTTGCAAATTCAAGTTCGCCTCCATAAGTATAACTTGAATGGTAGCCAATCTTTTCAAGTGCCCGGTTGATAGAAGGGAGCTGCCTGGTTTTTTCAGGAGTTTTTATGATAGAAGTAATCGCCTGGTTGGGATAGCCGCTTAATACAGCCACCTGTCCTTTCTCGCTTCTGTCGCCTGCTGCATAAATATTTGTGAATAACAATCCATCTGTTGCGATGCTGTCAAGATTTGGTGTTACACCAGAAACGCCGCCAAGGCATCCTACCCATTTTGCGGTATAGCTTTCTAAAATAACAATGATGATATTAGGTTTTTCCACAGATAAAATGGAAGGAATTTTCTTTGAACCGGTATTGTATAATTCTGCAACTAATTCTTCTGCTTTTTCTTCCGGGAAATAATCGAAAGGGTTTTGTTTATTATGCATGTTTAAAATGGAAAACATGATATTCCATGGTAAATTAATCGCCGCATGATCAGCAAAAATTTTTTCAGAAAAATAAACATCGCTGATATTTATCGGAATTTTTTGAACACCTCCACGAATCGGAACAAAGAGCACTGCGATTAGAAATAGCGAAATAAAAACATCCTACAGGTGAAATGTTTTTTGCTTTCTTTCAATAAAAAAATTAAAATATTTTTTATAAATAAAAAGAAAGAGCATCATCAAAAAAATAAAAATGATCCATAAAAGAAAGAGCGGTGCCGAAGAAATGGTAGCGCCCATTTCTTTTGGAGATTTAAAATATTGTAGGGGAGTAGCATCCATTCTATAGCCCCACGCCTTGTATAATTCGAGATCTGCAGTAATTAAAAAAGAAATAAGAACAATTAAAATGGTTGTGTAAATCCGGATGATTTTGTTGACCCGAAAATTTAGCGCAAATGATTTTATAAAGAATAACAGAAAAGGGAAGATGCATATATAAGCTGCAAAAGACGCGTCCATCCTCAATCCGTAAAGAAATATTTTAAAAGTTTCAACAGTCGTTAATGTTTTTTCAAGATGCAAAAGATAAAGTAAAAAGGCAACATTTTCAATGGC
>JBQCFO010000179.1:0-2287 GCA_051959055.1 Ginsengibacter sp.
CAGACCCTTAGCCAGGTTCCTTAATTTTTTATCTGTTAAATTAATAGGGGCAAGTTTCCTGTACATCTGCTCGTTACTTTGAGAAACATCATAATTTGAAGTGGCCTTCCCTGAGGGCAGACTGTCCATCAATTTATAAGGCTTCCAGAATTTGCCTCCCACAACTTCTACCATTTCTACATTATAAGATTGAAAGCGCTCATCCACGCTGCCAATTTGTTTCATTTGAGAAGGATTAATTTGTATGGTGGTGCTGTTTGAATTTTTCGAAGTTGAATTGCTGCCGGAATTGCAGGAGGCAAAACTGAAGAAGATTGGGGCAACCATAAAAACTATTTTCAATGTTTTCATGATAATTGTTTAGAAATGAAGGCGCTCAATTCCAATGCCGTATTTGACAATTTTTATTCCTCTTTCCCATGCTTTTCTCTTCGTTTAAAAAAGTTGACAACAAACAAACAAATAATAGCAATTTCATTTTTTATGCGCACCACTGTATTGCGGATGATTGTTTTCAAACTGTCGTTTTAACGAGCCATTGGTTCCAACATTTTTTCCTTAAAAAAAAGAAAAGTTTACAGACTCTGCTAAAAGAACCATAGTAAATGTTGAAAGATCTGACAGGGATGCATTTCGCTCTTGTTCCCCCAGAAACGACGGCTAGCATTAGAAAAATTTTCAATTTTTACTCTGACGCATTCTAAAAATATACTCCTTGATAACTTGTGAATAAGCCACATGCAGCGAAAAGCTTCGTAAAGTTGCCTTTAGATTGTTAATAAAAACTTAACCTCAATAAGCGTAATTTTTACTTTCTTTGCGGCTCAAAAAAAAACACTAAAACCAGAATTATGAATCTAAGAAGAATTCTACCATTATTAATTGCTGCTTTTTTGTTCCCTTTTGCAATGAATGCACAGGTAACAACAAGTAGTATCACCGGCTTTGTGAAGTCTGACAGCGGAGAGCCACTCGAAGGCGCTACCGTCACAGCGGTCCATGTGCCTTCCGGAACTAAATATGTTACTCTCACCAAAAAGGATGGAAACTTTACTTTACCGAACACCAGGATCGGTGGACCTTTCACACTTACCGTGGATTATGTAGGTTATCAGCCACAAACAATCAAAGACATTACATTAAACCTGGGCGAACCTTACCAGGCGGATGTAACCATGTCGAAAAATGAAAAAGTATTAAGCGAAATTACGATAGCAGGAAATCGCAATATTGCCAAAATCAAAACAGGTGCTTCCACGAATATAAATTCAAGAATGTTGTCAACGCTGCCTACCATTTCCAGGAGCATCACCGATTTTACCAGGTTGACTCCACAGGCGAACGGTACCAGTTTTGCAGGAAGAGACGCGCGGTTTAATAATGTAACGGTTGATGGTGCCAATTTGAATAACAACTTCGGATTAAGCACAGACCCATTACCAGGTGGAGGTGCAAATCCTATTTCTTTGGATGCTATTGATCAGATTACCGTTAATATTGCTCCATACGATGTAAGACAGGCTAATTTTACGGGTGCAAACATTGCTGCCGTTACAAAAAGTGGAACCAACACTTTTAAAGGTTCTGCTTACACGTATTATCGCGACCAATCATTCAACGGAATGAATGTGGCAGGTACAAAATTACCAACTGCACAAAAATCTTATAATAAAATTTATGGCGCCACCTTAGGCGGTCCTATCATTAAAAACAAGTTGTTCTTTTTTGGTAATTACGAATATGAAGAAAAATCTTCCATTCTAAATTATTATACACCTGCCGGCGGATCAGGAGGCGGAAATACATCAAACGTTCCTATCGCTGATATGAAAACCATTTCTGATTATTTAAAATCAAAATATAATTATGATCCCGGCGCTTATGATAATTTTTCAACCGGTTCTCCTGTAAAAAATCATAAGATACTTGGAAAGCTTGACTGGAATATCAGTGATGTTCATAAGTTAACCCTTAAGTACAGCGAATTAGTAGGTACACAAACGTTTCTTCCCAGCCAGAGTGGCGGTATTAACGGAGCGAGTTCTTCGGGTTTAGTTACCTATGGACCTAAATTTTCAAAAACTGCTATGGCCTTTGGGAACACAGTTTACACCCAGAATGATGCTGTAAAATCGGGAAGCTTCGAATTGTCAAGTAATTTTGGCGGTAAATTTTCTAACCAGCTTTTAGCAACCTATACCAAGATTAGTACTACAAAGGCGCATGCGGGTGCACAATTTCCTTTTGTTGACATCCTGAATCCAGCTTCCAACAACAACTATATTAG